>NZ_JAUBQS010000009.1:0-152497 GCF_036701355.1 Microcoleus sp. Pol12B3 | reverse complement strand
CAGCAATCGTTTGGGGGTTTTGTGTTGCCGAATCTATCTTCCTTTCTCTCTGCTTAAATATCTGCGGAATGTGGGTTAAAAGAAGTTTGGGAAAATTATCGAATTAATTTTCTCCTCTGGAGTGACCAACCCTTAGTCTATAATGAGAATCTGTTAGGAATTCCAGATTATATATTGGCGAACCGCTCCCCCCTCGGCACAGTAGTTTTTCACAAGCCCTATTTCATATTAGTTGAAACCAAGAAAGAGAGCGCATTTGATGAAGTATGGGGGCAGTATTTGGCAGAAATGATCGCCGTGCAGCGACTTAACAATGAACCCGAACAAACTATATTTGGTATTGTTTCTAATGGGGCAATGTGGCAGTTTGGCAAGCTCAAATTATAAATATTTACTCAACAAATAAATTTTTCTATACAATTCAGGACTTAGAGCGACTGTTTGCAGCCGTTAACTATGTTTTTAAATAGTGTGAATTACAATTACAGGAAAAGGAAGTTCGGCAACGGATTATTTAACGGATGTAACGGATGTAGCTGAGGTTAGGAAGAATGAATAAGGAAGGCACCACCAGTAGTTTTGACACGGATACACCGATTAATTATCGAGCAAGAGGCAGGAGTCAGATGTTGAATAGCGATAATTGCTAAAATAAAAAAAAGACCAAACCAGAAAGCCGATTATTGTGAGCGATTCAACCATAGAACAGATTTTGAAATTGGCATCTCAACGCGCGGATGCCGCTGAAGTATACTACCTGTCGAGTCAAGACACTCCCATAGAATTTGAAAACAATCGCCTCAAATCCCTGCAAACTAAAGCACTGCAAGGCGTAGCACTCCGGCTGATTTCGCACGGCAAAATCGGTTTTGCTAGTTCCACAGATTTAACGCGGATAGACGATTTAGTAGATGCAGCGATTCAAACAGCCGAAATCGGCGACCCCGCAGAATTTGAACTCGCCTCCAACTTCCACCTAAAAGGCCCGGAAACCAGCTACACTCCGCCCACAACTCAAGAATTAGTCGAAAACGGCAAAAACCTGATCGAACAAGTTCACGCCTACAATCCCGATATTATGGTAGATGTCGGCTTCCACGTCCGCAGTGGCCGCGTGAAAATTGCCACTACGCAAGACCTGTATGCCGAAAGAAGCAGCCAAATAATCAGCGGCTCGATCTCGGGAAATTTGGTAAAGGGAGAAGATTTTATGCAAGCATACAGTTACGACGTTGCGCGCGATCGTCCCCTCGACACCAACAGCATCCTCGAATCACTCCTCGAAAAATACCGCCTCGCCGAACATTCAGCCACCATCACCAGCGGTTCCTACCCAGTATTATTTACCCCCAGAGGCGCTGCTAGCACCCTCGGCGGCTTGTTTGATACCATCCTTTCAGGTCAAGCAGTAGTTCAAAAAGCCTCTCCCCTAGCCGACAAAATCGGCGAAACCTTATTTGACGAACGCTTTACCTTTTTTGAAGACCCCACTTTAGGTCCTTCTGCTTGTCCCTTTGACGACGAAGGTACACCCACCACCCGCAAAGTCTTGATAGACAAAGGTACTGTCACCGGATTTTATTGGGATCGCAGGTGGGCCGCTCGCGCCGGTGTACAATCAACCGGCAACGGTTTTCGTGGCGGACTGTCTCGCCCAGGCCCTGATTTGACTAACTTTTGCATTTCCCCAGGAAATACCGCCACTCAAGACTTGATTGCTAGCATGGACGAAGGTCTAATAGTAGAGCAGGTTTTAGGTGCCGGTCAGTCCAATCAGTTAGCTGGCGAATTTTCTGTCAATTTGGACTTAGGCTATAAAGTAGAAAAAGGCAAAATTGTCGGCCGCGTCAAGAATACAATGGTGGCAGGCAGCATTTTTGAAGCCTTTAAAAATTTGGCAGATTTGAGCAGCGAAGCCGAATGGGTAGGCGGTGCGGCATATTTGCCGAGTATGCTGTTTCAACAGTTGGGTGTAGCTTCCAGGCAATAAGTTCAGTGCGGTTAATTCCAGGTAAAGCCGACACTGCTGCTAGAAAAATGTTAGCACTCACGTCAAAAAAACCCGGTTTCTGCCACAAAGCATCTGTGAAATCGCCCTTCGGCAGCCCCTAAACTGGGTTTTTGGTATGCAGTTCGCAAGTCCAGACGTGGAAATAAAAACACATAAATACTGCCGATAATTCAACGCTTTGCTAATTCATGCAAATAGGGAAAAACAGGAAAAAAGGTACAATGAAAGAGCAAAATTTCAAGGATGGAACTCGGAAGAAGAAAAAGCACTTTTTCTTTCTTTTACCTTTGGTTTTTTGCCTTTTAACTCTAGTGAGTGGATGCGTTCAGTACGATGTCGGAGTGAACTTTGAGAGTCAAACTCGTGGCGAAATCGTACAGCACATAAAACTGGGGGAAAGGTTGACGAGTTTCAGCACCGAAACTGTTGCAGAATGGTTGAAAAGCGTAGAACGCCGGGTGAGGTTGCTGGACGGAAAAACTAAACGGCTTTCGCCCACAGAAGTTCTAGTGAGGATTCCTTTCAATAATGGAGCCGAGTTGCAAGACAAGTTCAACCAATTTTACAATCCCGTCGCACCAACCACCAAAAATCGGGTCGCAAGTCCGCTAGAAACAGATTTGCCGAAGTTTGAATCTCACCTGAATATCAAGCAGAATAATTTGTTATTGGTGCTGCGAAATCGGTTGAGTTTGGAATTGGATTTGCGCTCTCTTTCACTGCTTTCTTCTAATGGCAGTCTGCTGCTGAGCCCGGGGGGACTTTTGGAGCTAGACTTTAGCTTGAACACGCCTTGGGGCGCCGAAAGTATTGAAACTGTCGCCGGTGCGCTGGTTCCCGAAAGCTATCAGCAAGGAAAACAGTTAGTTTGGAAGCTCAAACCCGGAGAAGTTAACTATTTGGAGGCGATATTCTGGATTCCCAGTCCCGTAGGAATTGGGGCGCTGATTATTGCCTTATTTGTGGCGGCGGGGATTGCTTTGAAATATCAAATATTGCCAGCGCTGGGAATCGGCAACAAATCGCAAAACATCGGCCAAACCTAAAAAGTATATGTCCTAGAGGGGCGGGTGAACCAATCTCTTCAATCAACTCTCAGAGCTGCAATAAACCCGCCAATCCTCGGATATTATGGTTAATTTAGCAGATTTGATATTATCAAAAAAGCTGGGATAATCTGCCCAAAAACAGTTGACAAATGAGAAACAATTTGCTTGACCTGAATTGAGAATTAGGAACAGAGAAAATGCGATCGCTAAATTTCTTCTTCATATTTCTGATTTGCTTGGCTCTAGTATTATTCAGTATCGAAAATACACAGCCAGTCGCGATTCAAGTTATCGAAGGCGTCCAAGTTAAAGCTCCGCTGTGCGTAGAACTAATTGTAGCGACCGGATTAGGGGCAACACTAGCCTGGCTGTTCAGTCTGTGGTCGAGAATGCAGCGAACCCTCGCATTGCGCCAAGAGATTCGCCAAGTTCGCGAAAAAGAGCAGCGGATTCAGGAATTAGAACAAAACCTTGAACGCTATAAAGCTGAAGTAGAAGGCAAACAACCTTTGTTAGAAAGTGCAGAACCGATAAGTTTAGAAATAGCAGCCATTGAGGGTACAACTGCTGAAATGACCGCCAATTAACTTGATATGCTCTCTCGTTTTCTCAGAGGCAAAATCTAAAATCTAAAATCTAAAATCTAAAATCGAATGGCCGTTTCCCGAGACCAAGATGGTTTAGAAACGATTTCCGAGGGGATCGCAATTTTAATTGACCTCGCAGAACGGGGAGAAATCGATCCTTGGGACGTTAAGGTAATTGAAGTTTTCGATCGATGTTTGAGCAAGCTTACGAACGCCTGCGATGGCGATGCCAGTAAGGATTTCTCTGATTTGTCCCACTCCGGTCAAGCGTTTTTGTACGCTTCCATGCTGGTTTTGCTCAAAGCAGAAAGTATCGTCCTCTCAGAACCCCCCGCGAATCCAGAGTCTGCCGAGGAGGCGACACTCGAAGACGCAGAGCACTCAGGAGGGCGACACTTGCCCCAGCATTTGGAGCGGCAATTGCGCCGTCGAGGTGTAGCTCAACTACCGCAAAAACGCCCGGTGACTCTCCCAGAACTGATTGAGCAGTTGCAGCTCATGAAAGCCGCCATGGAGCAGACAGTTACCCCCCGGCGTCGCCCTACCTCAAAAATGCGATCGCAAGCAGCTCAGGCTATCTTTGAGCTAGCTCACCAAGAAAATCTCGTAGAAACTGCTAGCGAACTCGAACGGTTTCTGGCTCAGCGGGGCTCGGAAATTGACGAGGGTTGGCTGGACTTGGACAAATTGTTGGACCTCTGGCATCATAACGATTTGCACTCTCCTGTCAACCCAGAACTCCCGGTATCGACTGGGGAAGTTCACTTGCCAAATCATGACCGTGTGGGTATTTTTTGGGCACTGTTGCTGCTGTCGGCTCAGTCTAAAGTAGAGTTGCTTCAAGAGGAGTTTTACCAAGACCTTAAAATCCGCGCGCTTTGAGCTTGCAGGGTATTAGTTTATCGGGCGAAACTAATAACTGTGCCGCTGCGTCGGTTAAAATTCCAGACAGAACCTCGCTCGCCGCCATTCTGCTGCTGAGTCTCGAATGCGGACACCGGGAGTGCGAAGTTTTTGCTGATTCCCGATTCCTGGTTTTTTAAATCAAGCAAATAGGGAAGAGTCATTGATAGCCTGGTACGATGTCGCCTATAAATAGGTCAGTCGATTTTAGATTTTAGATTTTAGATTTTAGATTTACTTTTGCATTGAATCTGAGAGCTTGAACTAGCGTCTAAAATTTTGAAATCGACCCGGACGCTCGCGTCGGAAACTTGTACCCGTTTTTGGGCGGAGTCAGGATTTTGCTGCGATCGCAACCGCTAGCATCTAATTGTTCAGTTGATATCAGTTAACAGAGGGTTGAGGAAGTTAATAATGAAAGCGATGATTCTGGCGGCCGGTAAAGGCACTCGCGTCCGTCCCATTACTCAGACAATACCCAAACCGATGATTCCCATCCTGCAAAAGCCAGTGATGGAGTTTTTGGTTGAATTGCTCCGCCAGCACGGATTTGACCAGATTATGGTCAATGTTTCCCACCTGGCAGACGTGATTGAAAACTACTTCCGCGACGGTCAAAAGTTTGGGGTACAAATTGCCTATTCTTTTGAAGGGCGAATTGAGGAGGGAGAAATGATTGGAGAGGCTCTCGGTTCGGCTGGCGGCATGAAACGAATTCAGGATTTCTCGCCGTTTTTTGACGATACTTTTGTGGTGCTGTGCGGCGACGCTTTGATTGACTTGGACTTGACTGCTGCTGTGAAGTGGCACCGGGAAAAAGGGGCGATCGCTACTATTGTTATGAAATCGGTTCCCCGCGAGGAGGTCCCCAGTTACGGAGTGGTAGTAACAGATGAGTCTGGCAAAATTAAAGATTTCCAAGAAAAACCTTCTGTAGAGGAAGCTCTGAGTACCGACATTAACACTGGTATTTATATTTTTGAACCGGAAATATTCAAATACATCCCTTCGGGCCAGGAATACGATATCGGTTCGGAGTTATTTCCCAAGCTAGTAGCAGAAGGCGCGCCTTTTTACGGGATTAGCATGGACTTTGAGTGGGTGGATATCGGCAAAGTTCCTGACTACTGGCGGGCAATTCAGAGCGTGCTGCTGGGACAAGTTAAAAATGTTTCGATTCCCGGAATTGAAGTGCGCCCCGGTGTTTACGCGGGTTTGAATGTAGCTGTCAACTGGGATAAGGTTGATATTACTGGGCCTGTTTACATTGGTGGGATGACGATCATTGAGGATGGAGCGAAAATTGTCGGGCCGACAATGATTGGCCCAAATTGCTGGCTTTGCAGTGGCGCAACGGTGGAAAACAGCGTGATTTTTGAGTATTCCCGTTTGGGCCCGGAGGTGCGGTTGGTTGACAAACTGGTGTTCGGGCGCTACTGCGTTGATAAAACCGGGGCGGCGATCGATTTGCAAGCGGCGGCTCTCGATTGGCTGATTACTGACGCTCGCCAAGTTTTACCCACTCAACACGGAGAAGAGCGGCGGGCGATCGCAGAAATTCTCGGCAATCCTGAATAATTGCTAATTGCTAATTGCTAATTGCTAGTTGCTCAAAGTAAGGTGCGCAGTGCGCACCCTACATTTTAAGACTGAAGATAAGTATATTGGCTGAGACTCCGCTCGTAATTTTGCAGCAAAAGTTGGGCCTCCGAAAGAGTAATTTTATTTTGCTGCAAAGCTGCTTCTGTCTGACAGCGGATGCTTTCAACCAAATTTTCTGAATCGTACTGTACGTAGCTGAGCACTTCTTTCATAGTGTCTCCTTTCACAACGTGTTCGATATGATAGCCAGAAGGTGTTAGCTGAATGTGAACTGCATTAGCATCGCCGAATAAGTTGTGAAGGTTGCCCATAATTTCTTGATAAGCACCTCCCAAAAATAGCGCCAAATAGTACGGTTCTCCAGGTTTGAGAGTATGCAGTTCCAAAACCGACTTCACATCTCGCAAATCGATGAATTGGTCGATTTTGCCGTCGCTGTCGCAGGTAAGATCGGCTAAAATACCCCGTTGAGTTGGTTCTTCATCGAGTCGGTTAATTGGCATAATTGGGAACAATTGGTTAATTGCCCAACTGTCTGGTACGGACTGGAAAACAGATAAGTTGATGTAATAAATGGACGCCATCACCTTTTCTAACTCTTCCAAATCATCCGATACATATTCTTTTAGCCTCGCGATCTTCTGTATTTTATCGCAGCAAGCCCAGTACAACTGTTCGGTTTTCGCCCGTTCCGCAATTCCCAAATAGCCTAAGTTAAATAAACTGACTGCTTCTTCCTTAAATTGGATAGCATCGTGATAAACTTCTTGGTAATTTTCGGGACTGATAGATTGGTAAATTTCGTAGAGATTGCGCGGAATTTGGTGCGCGTTTTCATCTACTGGTTCGGGTACTTCTCTGGGGACATCGCTAGTACCGAGTACGTCAAAAACTAACACTGATTGGTGAGAAGCGATCGCCCGCCCGCTTTCGCTAATGATAATGGGAACCGGGATTTTCCGCTCGTCGCAGGCATCTTTCACTCCCGCTACTACGTCGTTAGCGTAGTTTTGCATATTGTAGTTTTTGGAAGCGTGGAAGTTTGTTTTAGATCCGTCGTAGTCAACGCCGAGTCCACCGCCTACGTCCAAGTAGTTCATATTAGCTCCCAATTTAGCTAATTCTACATAAATGTGGCTGGCTTCTCGAATGGCGTCTTTGATGACACTAATTGAGGAAATTTGAGAGCCGATGTGAAAGTGCAGTAACTGCAAACAATTGAGCATTCCAGCTTTTTCTAGTTCGCCGACTGCACGGATAATTTCAGGAATTGTCAAGCCAAATTTTGCCCGATCGCCCGTGGAACCTCCCCAGCGGCCAACCCCTTTGGTAGTGAGTTTTGCTCGCACTCCCAAAATCGGTTTAATTCCTAATGCTTTGCTCGCGGCGATTGCGAGTTCTACTTCCTCAATTTGCTCCAGCACAATTACGGAAGTTTGCCCTAGCCGCTGCGCCAAAATAGCAGTTTCGATGTATTCGCGGTCTTTGTAACCATTACAAATTAACAAAGCGCCTGGAGTTTTCAATGTCGCCAAAGCTATCATTAATTCCGGTTTAGATCCGGCTTCCAGTCCGAAGTGATGGGGTTGACCAAAACGCACCAAATCTTGAATTAATTGTCGGTGCTGGTTGCATTTAACTGGAAACACACCGCGATAGACATTTTTGTAATTGTACCGAGCGATCGCTCTGGCAAAACAAGAATTTAAGCGCTCGATCCGGTCTTCCAAAATATCAGAAAATCGAATCAGCAGGGGCAAAGCCAAATTCCGCTGTTTCAGGGATTCTACCAGTTCGCACAAGTCGAGGGAACCGCCGCGATCGCCCTTGGGAGAAACTGTAACGTGACCGGCTGCATTGATCGAAAAATACGGTTCGCCCCAACCTTGAATGCGGTAGAGTTTCTCACTATCTTCTATTGTCCAAGATTTTTGTGGCAGTTGAGCCGCCGTTACCAAAGCACTGTCTGGTGCTGTCAAACTCGTGACTGTTGGCGAGTGAGTCGATAGCGGATCGAGATCGGAGAAAGCAGCGGTGGCTGGGGAACTCATCTTATCGGAAACCTCTTTGAGGAGTGGTCAAATAGATAGTTTATCGCACATATCGGGTTTCCTGATGCAGTTGAAAATTCACTTTGGGTACACGACCCGTCGATTTGAGATTTTAGGATTGACTCCACAGATGGATGAAGGTGGGGGATGGAACTAAAATCTCAACCGTAATTGCTTTCCAAGACTTATTTCTTCAAGGAAGTATCCGTATGTAGGTGAATTCGGAAACCAGCTTTCCGAGTTCACCTGGACCAAGAGAGTGGTCGGACGATCGCTCGCCCGACACACACTAACCAAAAATCACCTCCGGCGGCGCCATGTCAGCCCCCATCATCAATCCCCCGTTGCTAGACTTCTTCAAGCCCGGTTGAGGTGCTTTTTCTGGGGTCTTCTGAGCCGGTGCCACTGAGGCTGGCGGTGTCACCTGCGTTGGAGGCACTGCCTGTGCTCCTGGCACCACGGGTTGCTGCGACAGCCAACCCAAGCCCCCTACAGCCCCAGCCATCAAAGCGGTGTAGCCGATGTACAAATGCACCGGACGCATTTGAAAGCCTTCGCTTGAGTCGGAATCGGAAACAGACACATACATACTGGGAATTGGGCTCGGATCGGGTTTGGGCAAAGCATTCGCCATAGCGCTGCCGTCTAGTCCCAAGGCGTCGCCGAGTCTGCGGATAAAACCTCTAACGTAAATATCTTGGGGCAGTTTGTCGATTTCCCCATTTTCGATCGATTCGATGTGGTGCAGCGGCACGAGAGTTTGACTGTGGAGTTGCTGCATGGATAGGGAGCGAATTTGCCGTCCTTTACGCAATTCTCCACCCAACTCCCGCAGGCACTCTTCTCGCTTTTGAACGGCTAAAGCTGCTTCTTCTTCCTTGGTGAGTTTTTTCGGCTTTTTGGGAAAACCGAACCCTGGGAAGGATTTTCCGGGGACGGTGACAGTTGCAGGTGGAGCCGACTCGACTTTAATTTCGTCTTGGGGCGCTTGTTTGCTGTCTTCAGAAGTGTTAGTGTCTCGATCGGAATTTTCAGTGTCGGACTCGGTTTGGGGGGGCGCTTCCACACTAGCGCTGCGCCAATAGAAGACAGGAACACCTACTGGTGACTCCAATGCTTGAATTTCTGTCACCGTCTCAATGGCGGGACTTACAGCAGTAACACTCTCTTGGGGTAGTTGCGGTTCAATTTTGTTTTGTTTGGGAAATCGATCGAATGCGAGCTTGACGGCTTCTCTGCTAACTGCTCTAATTAAAATTTCGGCAGCGGAGGCGGCTTCGCCCAACATTGTTTGCAGGCTAGCTAGAGCGTGGCTATAGGTGTCGCTACAGAGGAGTTCAGTTTCTATTTGACCTAGGACAGAACGAAAACTTTCTTGAGAAATTTCAATAGTTGGGTGATCTGTCACCCCAAAATAAGCCTCGGGTTTCAGTGCCATGATATTCATGTTGTCTTGGTAGAAGGTATCTGAGTACGTTCTTCGACAGGTTGGCAGTGATTCCGGATGTCGGTTGGGGGAGAGTGGGAGAGTGAGGGAGAGTGAGAGAGTGAGAGAGTGGGAGAGTGGGAGAGGCGCAATTCCCCCTTATTGATTGTCTATTGCTTGTGGATGCGATCGAGCAAAAAAAGAGCCCCGAAAATCCCGACAAAATGGGCAACAGTGGCGTGAGTATTGGCGAGTACGACAAATATATCTAGGGGCTGAATAAATCGGCCCAAATCAACTGCGGCACCGAACAAGGCTTGCGGCTGAGCTAGAGATTTGGCTAAAAGCGTGCCGCTGATGGCTTCTGCGCCGATGAGCGTCAGTACCATTCCCGATAAGTTGCTCCAAAGTGCCAGCCGCACTTCTTTGATGGTGTCTGCTTTTTTGGGGCGGACAGCGTTAGCGGGCGATCGCAGTTGTCTCGACAAGCGGGTGAAGCGGAAAGAGCGATAAACGCTGTAAGCGAGTACGGCCAGCCCGCAAATGGCAAAAAATACGCCGCCGCCGGTGCCGGCACTGGTTGAACCCGCAGCGGCGCTAGCCCTGGGGATGGCGAAGGGGATGGCAAAGAGCAAAATGATCGCCGCTACCACCCCTAGCACTACCTGTACCCAGAAGCAAACCCAGCCTGTTGTACGAAGGGCAAAGGCTACTCGCTGTACCGCGACAGGAAGCTTATCGTTATCTAACTGATTAGTCATATTTTGAGCGGGTATAATTAATTGGCATTAGTTGGCAGCAGTTTTTTCTCTTCGGGGACGGTTGACGGCGGTTAAGCCTCTTTATAATAGAAGTAGCAATGTTTAAGATTTGTAACTAACATTGGATTTCACATTTGAATAGCGTCGATCGCCAGGTACCCAAAGCAATGACACAACTACAACCCACCGTCACTCCCAAACTGGAACAGCCAAAGTTTGGCTTCAACAGCTACGCGGAACGCCTTAACGGTCGAGCCGCCATGATCGGTTTTTCTCTAACTTTAATTATCGAGTATGTCACAGGCCAGGGCTTGCTGTCCTGGTTAGGTCTCAACTAATTTTAGCAACGGCGCGGTCAGCCTTACACTTTGTCTTGACTCTTCCGGCAGCGGGTGTGACTTCTGCTGACCGCGACAAATTCGGGAATTGATTAAAATATTAATTAGAAACAAGCCCAGCGACTTCTCTGTCGAGAGAGATCTGTTCCCGAATGCAATAGCTGGCTTTTGGAGGTGTATATGGGGTGGAATTTTGATTTGACTAGCTTGGCAATTTTGCCTCGCTCCCGTACAATTCCCCACAGGCGAGAAGATTAATTTAGGTGAAGCTAGTCTTTGAGCTAGAAATCCCGATCGTTCCGCCAACTCTAAGTTTTAGAGCTTGTAAATAAATATAGAACAGAGTAAAACCAAATGAATGCTTCGTGGACGCGACTTTTGAGGTCAGCTTACCGTAGAGAACCAATTACCAGTTTTGTTGTGACAGTGGGCGTTGTCGATGCAGCCATCGGCAGCATCGGTGCGAGTGGCTCTTTATTGGCTTTTGGGCTTGGCACCGCTGGGGTGGCGATGGCTCTCCGCTGGTGGCAAATTTACCGCTCTGGAGCCGAACAAACCGCACCTGCTCCCGAATACTATCTTCCTCCTCAGTCTTCTAGACCTCAGTTGCCCGTGCTTAACGTGTCTAAAAAAAATCCTCCTTATTAAGATTAGCGGGCAATGGTGACTGGGCGATGTGCCGATCGACTCCCTGGATCTGAGGCACTAAAAGATAGGGCAAGAAAGTCTTTCGATCTTGGATGCTTGGTGTATGAATATTTCTGTTGCCGAGAAACTGTACAAAATTGGCTCTGTAGCTGCCTGTAGTGGTTTGTCGGTGAAAACTGTTCGTTACTATGAGGAGATGGGCTTGCTGTCTCCTGCGGTAAAGCGATCGCCCGCTGGTTATCGCTTGTTTGGCGAAACGGTATTTAACAGGTTGGCGTTTATTAAACGATCTCAGACTCTGGGTTTGAGCCTTCAGGAGATTAAGGATATTTTACAAGTTCGCGATCGGGGAGAGTTGCCTTGCTCTGAAGCGAAGCAGCATCTCACGGCTAAGGTAGAGGAAATTTCCGTGCAAATTGCAGCCTTAGAAACTTTGAAGAGGGAGTTGCAAGGCATTCTCAACTGCTGGCAAGAGCAACCATCGCAGGCGAGCATTACTCGCACGATTTGTCCGAACATTCAGCGGGATTGAGCAGCGAAAAGATACAAAAAAAGGGAAGGAATTATCGGTTTCCTTCCCTTGATGGTTTGGTTGGTGGTTTGGTTGGTGGTTTTGTCGATCGTGTTGAGCTTTTAACTGTTTTCGCAGAGTTTGCTGTTGCTTTTTGAGTTGCCGAGCCCTGGCTGAGCCGCCTTTACCTTTGGAGTTTCTACCCTCGCTGCGGGGATACTCCCAACTTTTTAGTCTCATGTTTTTAATTGTTTGCACTACTTCTATAATACACCGCCAGATTTTGACTGTCAAGTATTTTTTAGAGGGATGTTTCGTAGTATCAATTGTTGACTGGTGGGGATTTGCTACAGGCATAGCGAGGCTGCGCCCATTGCCTGCGGCTGGTTACGCCTACAGGCTTTTTGACAATTTGGGATGTAAGGGCGATCGCATGATTTAATCATACTTGTATGCTCAGTAATTAATTAATTAATGAGTGGAATTAATCGCCAAATCACCCTTGACAGCAGGCACATTGCTAAACACTTGCCAGACACGCCACAAATGAGAAGACTGCTTAATAAAGGACGTGCTGCTCATATTTTTAACGATGAGGCTACTATGAATCAGGTAGCTCAAGCCATAATAGAAGATGGAGAATTTACAGGTACGATTCGGGGCTACGATCGTTATGGTATGTTTTTTTGCTGAATCAATTGGTTATAGAGTTGACCCGGATGGTAGCCGTCTTTTACTTTACTACGGAGAGATAAAAGTTGATGCAGAAAACCGATACCACGTTACGCCTCGAACCCGATTTAGTGAAGAATAACTGGGAATTTACAGAGGTATGGATAGATTCAAATCTTTCACCGCCTTATCTGCTTTTGTTACTAAGTGACGCTGAGGGAAATTGTCGGATATACGATCCGGCTGAGGGTTATAAAGTTGTGTTTTCTAGTAAGAGTTATGATGAAGCGCAGTATTGGCTTTTAGAGGATGAGTATGAACCCGTAGAAGGGCGGCTGAGTGTGTCGGAGTTAGTTTGAATAATTCATTTAGGGGCGATTCCCTACGGGATAGCTCCGCTTCACGCACTTTGTGACAATTGGGGACGTAAGGGCGATCGCTATTTCATTACGATCGCGATCGACCCCTACAAGCTACAAAAACTCATCTACTGGGAAACCCGGTTATTCTCACTTATAAATTAGCTATAAACTCATCAGGTGTGACCTTTGCTTGCTTTAGAACACCGCTGAGAGTACCAATTTTTAACTCGCGGTGGAGTGGCACAACGCAAACAATTTCTCCGTCTGGAAGAGGCTTTTTAAGGACAACATGGCTACCCGTTTGTCTGGCTTGATAAAAGTCTAAACGCTCTAGTACGCGAATTACTTCTAGGCTTGATATTCTGGGCAACCTAGGCATAGCTAATCTCTATGCTAGTTACAAACCTGGGAGTGATTTCGTCGGGTAAAGGACACTCTTCGAGATAGAGCCTTGTAGCTTCTTTGAGATTAGCGATCGCTTGTTCTATGGTTTCGCCTTGGTCAATTGTGCCGACTTCTGGACATTCGGCAATGTACATATCTTCTTCTTTGTAAATGATGACTGTGAAGCTTTTAGTTTTCATTATATTTTTGCTTTCAGCATCAGAGGTTGCTTAGTTTCTATTTCCTATTTTATCTTGGATGTAATTTTTTTGCAAGTACAGGGGAAGAGGCGCGATCGCGCTTTTTGACAAGTTGGGACGTAAGGGCGATCGCACTTTTTCACAAGTTGGGAGATGAGGGCGAGCGGGATTTACGTTTCTCTAATTAATGAATTTGGCACTTATAAAATTACCCGAAATTAGAACACGGCAGTGCCTGATTTTTTGTGCTTTCAAAAAGTTTCCCATGTTAAAGCAACGCTGTCAAATTCTTGAATCATTTTCTTTTTTAATCTGGTGGATAGGCACTTATTAGCCGGGAATCGTTGTTAGTTAATCCTTTTTGCTTTTTAGCCGCTCAAGCCAACTAATATAAGAGGGTTTATAACCGGAATTAGCAGCAATTTCAGCATCTTCTATTGCTTGATTGATGAGTTTAGTATCATCTTTAATAATCTCAGACAAGTGATATAGGGCTTTTGACCTATCATAGCGAGCTTCAGCCCTATATATAATGTCTTGATGTTGGGAAGCTTTTTCTAGTAACTCGATTGCACGTCGCATTTGTGTGACCCGTTCCTCACCGGATAAAAATCGATTAGCGTAACGCCATAATGTAAAACCGTGGTGAAGGATTGCAACATCAGTGTACTGTCGCCTATCATTACGCTTTTCTAACTCATCAAAGAGCTTTACCGCCTCTTGATAGTTACGGTTTTGACGCGCATTCTCTGCTTTTGTCCGCAAGTCTAAGGGAGTTAATTTTGCCACCTCAACTTCCGGCTCTTCTTGTGTTTCTGTCAAGATAGTGACAGCCTCATCATTCTGACCGTCCGTTGGCGGTTCTCCAAGAGAGGAAACTTGCTGCACTGGAATCCAGCATTGGATAACCTCTTGGTTGAGAATTACTTCTCGAACAGGCTCTACTTCTGCTGCAAAGCGATAATAGTCACCCTTGCATTCTTCTTCTAAATCTGCGCTGAGATTGTCCACATCTATCAGGAGAGATACTTTTAGATCATTACTTATATGTACAAACGGAGAAGCTACCCATCTTTCAACATTCTCGTTATCGGTTTGACCCCATTCCCAGTAGGTTTTATCATCTTTAATATCCTGTATTTCTCCAAAATCATTGCTACCAGTGACATAGACACGGTTGTTAAGAAGTTTACCACGCAGAGGTGGGAACCATTGAGTAATTCCTGGATCGGCAGTTGTTTTTTTATTTTTCCAATCATCTGAGGCTGTAAGTAATGATAGTACCTCTTGCCGAAGCTCTCCATGTAATCGATCAAAAGTGTCTGATGAGATCGGAACATGAGCTATTTTATTACGGAGTGAATTTATAGCAAAAAAACGACCTATGATCGGAAGTTTATGGTCTTTATAAGTTACTGGGACTGAGGCAATCCTCTCCCAAGTTGTGAGGAATGCCAAAGGGACATTAAGAATTTGGTCAAGATACTCTGCAACGGAGGCAACAAAAGGGCATGGTGTTATTTGATTAAAATTAGGTTTTTTAAAGCTATTAAGTAGCTCAATCCATTTAACCATGCTGCCATCACTCAGGCATCCCCCTCCATTGCGCGAACTTGAGTCAGAAGCACTAATGCCATCTAGTTTAATGCCTGTAATCCGCTCTCTCAATTTATTTAATTCTACGATAGCTTTTGGCTCGTTTTGCCACAGGTGAAGGAGGCGAGTTGACAAGGCGGAACCGAGTGTCACAATCAGTTATTCCTGAATATGAATCAATCGCCAAGTGTGTTCGTAGAATGATGTTGGCTCTGCGATTAAACGTCGGCGATAAATCTCATAAGCATTGGCTACTGGTGTCCATAAGCGATAATGCTTTGTGTTAGTTGTTTTCTTACTCATCAAACAAATCCTATTTTTTAATTAAATGTTTATGGGTTTTATAACAGCAAAAACAATCTAGCCACTAAGATTGTCTGATGATTCAAGTATTGCTTCTATTTCATCCGAATAACGGTCAGCTTTTTGCCAAATTGTACTGATAACCGAGTCCAAACTTACGCCTTTGAGCTCGGTAAATTCTGTTTGTAGGATTGCTTTGAATTGTGAATTTAAAGGTTTATAGGTTACTTTTTTTTGAAAGCATTCCTGAGAAAGTTCATAGTATAACATAGTGTTACTTATAAGCTCACTTAAGTATGGGCAAACTTTATAATCCTTGGATTTTTCAAACTTCTGAGTTGCGAATTTCGCTGGAGCTATAACATTTGATAAATCTATATAGTTAACACCTACGCTTATTCTAGCATCAACTTTTCTGAATTCATCTAAGACTGTATGAGCCAGATTAGTTGTTAATTCTTTAGCTTGGGATTGAGCCGCCTCGATCAAGATTCTTTTTTGTTCTTCCTGCCTTAACCTTTCCTGTTCAGCTTCTTCAGCCTTTTGTAAAGCTTCTAGCTGTCGCTTAGCAGCAGCAGCTTTCCCAGTAGGAGTATTTTGATACTTTACATAAGCAATACTTGCTGCAATAGCTAGAATAACTGCCAAGGTAAAATTCACAAAAAGCATGAAGAATGCTATTACACTCAAGATTATAAATGTAGCATTCCATTGATTGTCTGATAATAGTTCTGTTGACGTTTGATTAAGAATTTGTATTAAGGATGGCTCCTGCGTTGTTTCTGCATACGAATTATTAGCCGAAAGCTGATTTGTAGTATTCACTCCTAGATTATGGGACGATTGACTTGCTCGTGCCACCAACTCAAACTCTCGATTCCAAGCCGGAAAATTCTCCCCCACCTGCTGCCCGTAAACCTTCACAGAAGCGATCGCCCTGGCCTTCAAATTCGTCAACTCCTTGCGGACAATCCTGATAGAAGCCTCCTCATCAGGAACCCGATCGCCCTCCAGCATCACTTGCAAACAACCGTCTTGCAAAGTCGCAGTCGCACTAATCCCCTTATTCTGCAACGGAAGATTTAACTGACTGGCGATCGCCTCCACATCCCCAAGCTTAGCCCGTTCCTTCAAACTAAGCTGATTTGACTCCGTATTTTCACTAGAAGTTGCCAGCCCCTGTGTTACATTTGCAACAAGCAAATTTTGCCCGGCCACTTCAAACTCTTGACTCCACGCCGGCACCTTTGCGCCCGTCTGTCGCCCGTAAACCTTGACTTTCTCAATGGATGCAGTCCCCAAACCAGCGATCGACTTACTCACCCACGGGGCCAAGACTTGCTGAGTAGGCGCTTCTGCGGCTTCCAGCATCACCTGTAAACAACCATCCTTAAGGGAAGCTGCGGCGGTGATGCCCTTGGCTTGTAGCTGGCGGTTCAGCCGAAGCGCGATCGCTTTTGCATCTCCCTGTTTCGCGAGTTCCAAAATATTCGGTTGTGTCATAACAGGTAGATACAACTAGCGCTTAGCATGACTTTTTGTTGTCTTAAGTATAAATTCTTTCCTAAATACCAAAGCTTGTCAAGCCAGATAAAGTCATATTTAGTAGTTGTTTTCATCCCAACTAGGTCATAAAAAGTCACATTTAGTTGGTTGCTACTGAAAAAGTCATATTTAGTTGGGTTACAATCAGGTGAACCCCTTGCATCTACGTGACCGATGGACGTTGAAGAAGCCTTAGAATTTGTTGACCATCTAGCTTTGACTACTACGGGAAAAAATTTAGATAGTCTGCAAAAAGCTATACTACGTGGCGCTTGGGACAATCAGAAATATAAAGAAATTGCACAGCATCACAACCGGTCAGAGAAATATGTTAAAGAAGTTGGCTTTAAATTATGGAAACTTCTATCAGTTGCATTAGAAGATGAAGAAGTTTGCAAAGCAAATTTTCGAGCAAAACTGGAGAATTTACGATTTTTCTCTAATGTTTCACTGGTGGGCAATGGTTGTGTGAAAATTGGTAATTTTTCCGCAGACAACATTCACTACCCAAAAGTCTCACAATCTGAATCGTTACAAGAGAAAACTTTTAACGAAAAAACAAGCAATTCCGAACGGAAAATACATTTAGATTTAGCTGATGCACCAGAACCCAACCTATTCTCTAACCGCACATCCGAACTCACCACCCTCGAAAACTGGATTTTGGGCCGCACCCGTCTCATCACCATCTTAGGCTTATCCGGTATTGGGAAAACCGCTCTTACTCTCCAACTAATCTCACAAATTCAACACGAATTCGATTACATCATCTGGCGAAGTCTCCGCAACTCTCCACCCCTGGCATCACTCCAAACCGACTTAATTAAATTCTGTAGGGGCGGTGCCCCCGTGCCCGCCTCCTCCGTGCCCGTTCCCTATCCCGAAGAAAGGGCAATTACGGGGGGATTGCCCCTACTAGAATATTTACGATCGCACCGCTGTCTCATCATCCTCGATGATATCCAAACCATCTTCAGCAGCGGACAACTCGCAGGAAATTACCAACCTGGATATGAAAATTACGGCGCATTCTTTAAACAAATAACAGAATCATCCCACAACAGTTGCCTCATCCTCCTGAGTTGGGAAAAACCCAGAGAAATCGCCGCCTTAGAAGGCGAAAACCGCCCCTGCAAATCTCTGCAACTCAACGGTTTAGGCCCCGAAGCACAAGAAATATTCAGAGAAAAAGGTTTAGCAGAACCGGAGAAATGGTCAGAACTGATCGACCTTTACCGAGGCAATCCCTTATGGTTAAATATAGTTGCCACATTGATTCAAGACTTGTGTGGCGGTAGCGTTTCCGAATTCCTCTCCTATGATACCCTATTCTTAGGAGACTTAGAATCACTCCTGCACCAGCATTTCGATCGCCTAACCGCATCCGAACAACAAGTTATCTCTTGGCTGGCCAATACCCCCGAACCAGCCGACATCTCAAAAATACCAGAAAACCTGCAACTATCACCGCCCGAACTCTTGAAAGTCATGCAATCTTTAGGACGGCGGTCATTAGTTGAAACAGTCAAACAAAACGGGCGATCGCACTTTACGATCGCGCCAGTAATCAGAGAGTATATAACAAACAAAAAATGAAAATTGCCACCTGGAACGTCAACTCAATCCGCACCCGCATAGAACACGTTACTAGCTGGTTGCAAACAAACTCCCCAGACGTTCTTTGCCTCCAAGAAACCAAAGTTCCCGATAAAGACTTCCCCCTAGAACCCTTCATCAACCTGGGCTACAACTGCTACATTTCCGGTCAAAAATCCTACAACGGCGTCGCCATTCTCAGCCGATCGCCCCTAACGCAAATCAGCAGCGGATTTGCCCCCCTTCTTGGCGATGAAACCGCAGGTATTTTTGACGAACAAAAACGCCTCATAGCCGGGATTATCGACGATATTTGCATTATTTGCGTATACGTTCCCAACGGTTCCGAAGTTGGTAGCGAGAAATATGAGTACAAGCTAAAGTGGCTCAAACTGCTGCAAGAATACCTAAAAATAGCACTAGATAAATCCCCCAACCTGTGCATTTGCGGTGACTTCAACATCGTCCCGGACGATCGAGATATCCACAATCCCAAAGCCAATGCTAACTCCGTCGGCCTATCAGTAGCCGAGCGCCTCGCACTAACAGAAATCATAGACTTAGGATTAAACGACCCCTTTCGCAAATTCACATCAGAAGGCGGTCATTATAGCTGGTGGGACTACCGCGCTGCCGCATTTCCCCGCAACAACGGCTGGAGAATCGACCACCATTATCTCAGCCCTCCCCTCTACGAACAAGCAAAAAACTGTACAATAGATATTGCTCCTAGAAAATTAATCAAACCCAGCGACCATGCCCCCGTAATTGTCGAAATTTGATTTATAAGTTATAAGGTTAATAACAATTGACATCTTGCCATATTCTCAATAAGCCTTTTATCGGCGGGCAGGATGCCCACCCCACAAGAAAATTCAATCTTTGTGGAACAGGCATCTTGCCTACTATTGAGAAAAGTGCAATATGTAAGTAACAACCAACAACTAAAAATCATGTTCTTAGTAACCGGAGCAACAGGCGCACTAGGCCGCCGAATTGTACGAGAAATCAGACAGCAAGAGAAGCCTGTCCGCGCATTCGTTCGCCTCGCATCTCGCTACTCAGAACTAGAAAACCGAGGCGCCGAGATTTTTATCGGCGACTTAAAACAAGACAAAGATATTAAAAAAGCCTGCCAAGGAGTGCAATACATCATCAGCAGCCACGGCACCGGCGGCGACGTTCAAGCAGTACACTACCGCGCTAACATAGAATTGATCGACTGCGCCAAAGAAGCCGGAGTGCAGCACTTTGTCTTTATTTCGGTACTGGGAGTCGATCGGGGATACGAAGATTCCGCAGTATTCAAAGCCAAGCGAGAAGTAGAAAAATACCTGCAAAACAGCGGCTTGAATTATACAATCTTGCGGCCTGCAGGTTTTGCTTCCAGCTTGTTACCGCTAGCAGAAAGATTTCGAGAAACCGGACTTTACCTGCTGATTGGCGACGGCAAAAACCGTACCTCTGTTGTCAGTACCGACGACTTAGCAAAGATTGCCGCCGACTCCTCAACAGTCGAAGGCGCCCGCAACCAAATTCTGCGAGTCGGTGGCCCGGATGTGCTGACAAGAGACGACATTCCCCGGATTTTTGGACGCTTATTCAATCGCGAACCGATGGTAATCAACCCGCCGCTGGTTGTGTTTGACGGTTTGAGAAATGCCTTGGGTTTATTGAATCCTCAAGCTCAAAAAGACTTAGGAACTTTGCGGGTATTGCTGGGTAACGAGTATTTCTGCACTCCCGAAGAAGTGCAAAACTTGGAATCAATCTACGGCATGAGAATGGAATCCTTAGAAAGCTTTCTGCGACGCAATTTGAGCGTTTAAAATGCTAGTTATTCTCGTTACCAGGCTCTGCCTGGTAATGAATATCGGGAGGCTCTGCCTTCAAAATCTTGTCTCATTTTAATGGAGGCAAAGCCTCCCGATATGCGTCCCCCGGCTCTGGGGTACGAGCAAAAGGTAGCTCTAAATCGCAACTGAAAACCATTTAAGCAGACATAGGCACTGCTGCAACACCACCAATATAGCTCGTAACTGCGATCGGCGGAGAAGTCGGCTTAGCAATCAAATAACCTTGAACCAAAGTTGCTCCCCGTTCTCGCACCCACTCAAACTCCTCCAAAGTTTCCACACCTTCAGCCACTGTTTTAATTTCTAATTGAGCAGCAATTTCTAACATCTTTTCCGTAATGAGTGCCTTATAATAATCTTGATGGACGTTGCGAATCAATTGCATATCCAACTTAATAAAATCTGGACGCAGTTGGTGCATCAAATTTAAATTAGAAGAACCGCTACCAAAATCGTCCAGGGCAATTAAAAATCCCGCCTCCCGGTAAAACCTCAGAATCTTAATCAAGTGATCGATATCGGGAGGGTGCTGAGATTCGGCTACCTCAAAAACAATATTGCTGTGGGGAATTCCAGCTTCATCAATCGCCCGCACCGTCATTCGCAGGCACGTAGCGGGATCGTAAACTGAAGTAGGAGAAAAATTAATAAAAAGTAGTTCTTTGAGATTGTAAACATGGGCTTCTCGAATAGCGCGAGTCCGGGCCAAAGCATCTAGTTGAAAAATTATGCCTGCTGATTCTGCTTGGGCAAAAATCCGACCCGGATAAATTAAGTTTCCCTGCTCGTCAATTCCTCGGAGTAGTGCTTCATGGGCAAAAATTTTAGAAGTATCTGAGGTGTAAACAATGGGCTGAAAATGCGTCGTAATGCGTTCTTCGTACAATAAATCTAACAGCCAATCAGAGTTACTCAAATTAATAAAAGAGTCTAAGGAAGTGCTGCGATAAAAATCGCTAAGTTTTGGCTGTTCAACTTCGCGCATCCACAAAACTTTTGTCTCTTTCAACTCTTGAGTTGTCAGCACCGATGACGCTAGGGCGCTAAAATTTTCTCTCGCTATTCCCTCAAGGATAACGTACAAGCACTTGCTCTCTTCTAAAAGCCGGAATTCAAGTTTAGCCTTACCCAGTGCAGAAATAACCTTGGTCAGCGTGTGCGATACGGGAAACCACAGGTATAGACCTCCGCTGCTCTCTATTTTTGCGGGTACTATTTCGCAGCGAGAGCACGAGCCGAAGCCTTTGCGACTTATTTGCATTGGAATATCCTCCGGTTTTTGGGTTAATTTTAGGCACGCTAACAAGTAAATTTTATTATAAGCTCATTCACCTATTAATTCATCTATCTCAAGATGTAAATCTTGATGAACGGGTATTTAAGAATTATTGCAATATTTATACATTATTGCAGTATTTATACTTGCCTCCGGTTTCAAACCTTAGTCAAAGTTCTCAGCATAGAGCAACTAGCTGTTATTAAACACTGTTCCAAATCATCACAGAGGGAGAAGACAAAGACTTGTTCTCTATTCTCTACTGCTGCTCTGATTGTTTACGTTTTATTCTATAATTCCCTTTGCCAAAACAGTGGCTACAGTTGATTTTTTAGCAAAGGGGAATTAAAACCCTCGATCGCCCGATCGATTAATTTATTCCAACCCGAAATATACACACCCGGACGATCGCCCAAAACAAACTCACTTGCTCCGGAATATCCAGTTTAATTTTATAATCTGGATGACAGGATTTGAATTAATCTTTCTGACTTATTTTACCACTTTCCGCCATCCTAGCTCCTACCCTCGCTCAATCTAGGGAACCTGTTCTGCGTCTGAGCGAAAACTGAGTGACCTGCTGTAAGCTTTACACGATAAGCAGACTCAGTAAGATGGACAATTGAGCGAAAGATGAACGAAAAATCTAACTCATTAAAATACTCACCGACCTGAAGGTGGGGTGATTCTTGACACTTCATAGGGTTCTGCTAACCGTTGCTAATCTGACAAACCCTCTGCGCCCGTTTAGAGTCGTGCCGATTCCCCATCCCGACTTTCTATCTAATTTTAGCCCCATTCTCATCTCTGTCTTGCTCAGTGCCACAACTCATGCAAAGCAATGAACGGATAGACAGATCAATTTTTCCCCAGTTAAAGCCACAGTCCGCACAGACTTGGCTAGTAGGTTCCCACCTACTAATTACTTGAAAATCTCTGCCAAATTTCTCGGATTTGGCTTCACAGAGAGTTCTAAATTCTCTCCATTCTTGTTGGCTAATCGTCTTTGATAGTTTCCGATTCTTCAGCATTCCTGACACCTTCAAATCTTCCCGAATAATCCCTTGGTTTTGCTTGACTATTTTGGTTGACACTTTATTCAGGAAATCTTTACGGGTATCGGCAATGGGATTATGTAATTTAGCAATCTTGATTCGAGTTACATTTCTTCTTTGAGAATGTTTTAGCTGACGGGCTAATTTGCGTTGGAGTTTACGAGCTTTTCGGTCTAACTTCTTATAAATAGGAATTTCAGCTTTTTCACCATTGCTCATCACTGCCAAAGTTTTCATCCCTAAGTCAATTCCGATACTATGGTTTTTCACCTCAGATTGAATTGGTTGAACTTCTACGACAAAACTCAGAAAATAGCGATTTGCACAATTTTTGATTACTGTGATGAAGCTAGGTTGAGACGGGAGGCTTCTTGACCAGACTGGGTTGACGATACCAATTTTAGCTAGATAGACACCGCCATTCTTAAAGGAAAAACGTCCAATCCTAAATCGCGACAATGGGCTGTGTGTGTTTTTTTATTGAGGATACCGAACTTTACGATCTTTCCGCTTTCCTTTACAGCAGTTGAAAAAGTTCTTGAAATCTGCTTCCAAATCAGCTAGAGACTGCTGTGAATGAATGTTAGAAGCTTCACTTAACCAAAAATTTTTTCGGTCTTTTTCGTCGGGTTATTACTACTTTTTGTAATTCAACCGAACTTGGCTTTTTTTGAGACGGTTTGCACAGAGCTAGACCATCGTTCCCGACTACCCAGACGCATCTAAACAACTGAGGTAAGCTCTCATGCTGTTGACTTGTTGGATAGAATCTGTAACGAAACCTTGTTTTCATGGTTATATTGATATTGGTCTGTAGGTCGAATTATATATTGGTTTGCAAAGTATGACCACTGTTTACCGGCGGGAACGCCATTCTGTTACAGAACTTACAATACACTTGGTCTGTGTTACAAAGTATCGTCGGTCTATATTTACAGTTGAAAGTATTGATTTGATTGAAAAGTCGTTTCGAGATGTGGCAGAAAAAATGAATTTTCAAGTGCTGGAATTCAAGGGCGATGGCCATCATATTCGCGCGCTGATTGAGTATCCGCCCAAGTTGTCTATCTCTCAAATAGTTAACGCATTAAAGGGGGTCTCTAGCCGTCGCTACGGACAGGCTGGACATAAGAAGCCCCACAAGGAAGCATTATGAAGTCCTAGTTATTTTGCTGTTTCTGTAAGAGGTGCGCTTTTAGAGATTTTAAAGGATTATATTAGAAATCAAGAAAAGCCGGCTATTGAAGAAGGGGCTTGTATCCCAATTTCTTGGTCATAATTATCCTGATGTAACAATGTTTGCTGTTTCTACACCCTTAAGACCATCCGACAACCTAATTTGTGAATTTTTCGAGTTATCCATAAAGATAGCTGTGCAGGTACCCACTTAATTCCATTTGCTATCGCTTCTTCGGTACCAACCATTCTTCAATCAGTTCGTTTACTAATCAAAGAAACATCTGATGAACAAGCAATGGGTTCCGATCGAATTCCGTCTCTTAGTAGAACAAACATTCAAACCATTACTTGCACCAGGAGTAGCGATCGTAGTTATCAGCCTAACTACGAGACAGCCGAGAATTAAATCACCCTTAAACATCACTCGTTTAATTATTTCGATCGCATTTTCGCCAAATTCCTCAACAGTTAAGCGAAAAAATCCCTCACAACTAGCCCGTTCTTCCCCCCGCAGCCTCACCCACAACAGAATTTTGACAATTATCCAGGGCGATCGGTAAAATTACAGGTACGATCGAACTATTGTCAGCAGCATTAAATCCTTCAGTAATTAGTCGTTTGCCAACAGTCACATAATTGTTGACAATATTGCACAATAGATAAAATTGTAAATATATAGCACCTGCGTTTTTTTTGACCGCTTATGAATAGCAGATTCCTCGATCGACTCCACCACCCCTCACGCCCCGTCATCGTCTTCGACGGCGCAATGGGAACCAACCTGCAAGTCCAAAACCTCACCGCAGAAGACTTTGGCGGCAAAGAATACGAAGGCTGCAACGAATATCTCGTCCACACCAAGCCGGAAGCAGTCGCCAACGTGCACCGGGGATTCCTCGAAGCAGGGGCCGATGTCATCGAAACAGACACCTTTGGCGCGGCTTCCATCGTACTCGCCGAATACGATTTGGCAGACAAAGCATATTATCTCAACAAAACTGCCGCCGAACTTGCCAAGGGTATCGCCGCCGAATTTTCCACCCCAGAAAAACCTCGATTTGTCGCAGGATCGATCGGGCCAGGCACCAAATTGCCAACATTAGGACACATTGATTTTGACACTCTCACCGCCGCTTTTGCCGAACAAGCAGAAGGACTTTATGACGGCGGCGTTGACTTATTTATTGTCGAAACTTGTCAAGATGTGCTGCAAATTAAATCAGCATTAAATGCCATTGAAGAAGTATTTAAGAAAAAAGGTGCGCGAATTCCGTTAATGGTATCAGTCACAATGGAAGCCACCGGCACAATGTTAGTCGGTTCCGACATCAGCGCCGCCCTAGCTATTTTGCAGCCGTACCCGATCGACATTTTAGGCCTGAACTGCGCCACCGGGCCCGATCGCATGGCCGAACACGTCAAATACCTTTCCGAACATTCGCCCTTCGTCGTTTCCTGCGTTCCCAACGCCGGTTTACCCGAAAACATCGGCGGCCACGCGCACTACAAACTCACGCCAATAGAATTAAAGATGGCCTTGATGCGCTTTGTCGAAGACTTAGGCGTGCAAGTCATCGGTGGCTGCTGTGGCACCCGCTACGATCACATCCGCGAACTATCAGAAATTGGCAAAACTCTTAAACCCAAAATTCGCGAATTTACTTGGGAACCTGCCGCCGCTTCAATTTACACCGCCCAACCCTACGAACAAGAGAATTCCTTCTTAATTGTCGGCGAAAGACTCAACGCCAGCGGTTCCAAAAAATGCCGCGATTTGCTAAACGCCGAAGACTGGGACGGTTTAGTAGCAATGGCCAGGGAACAAGTGCGAGAAGGCGCGCACATTCTCGATGTCAACGTTGATTATGTCGGCCGCGACGGCGTGCGCGACATGAAAGAATTAGTTTCCCGCGTTGTGACTAATGCCACTCTCCCTTTAATGCTGGATTCCACAGAATGGGAAAAGATGGAAGCCGGCTTAAAAGTTGCAGGCGGCAAATGTTTGCTGAATTCCACTAACTACGAAGACGGAGAACCGCGTTTTTATCAAGTTTTAGAGTTGGCGAAAAAATACGGCGCGGGCATAGTTATCGGTACAATTGACGAACACGGGATGGCGAGAACCGCAGACAAAAAATTTGCGATCGCCCAACGCGCATATAACGCCGCCGTCGCCTACGGAATTCCCGCCGAGGAAATCTTTTTTGACACCCTAGCTTTGCCCATTTCCACCGGGATTGAAGAAGACAGAAAAAACGGCAAAGCTACCATCGAATCCATCCGCCGCATCCGCCAAGAATTGCCAGGATGTCACGTAATTTTAGGAGTTTCTAACATTTCCTTCGGTTTGAATCCGGCGGCGCGGCAAGTCTTGAATTCGATGTTTTTGCACGAAGCGATGCAAGCGGGGATGGACTCGGCAATTGTCAGCGCTAATAAGATTTTGCCCCTGGCCAAAATCGACCCCCAACACCAAGAAATCTGCCGTAAACTCATTTACGACGAACGCGAGTTTGACGGCGAAATTTGCGTTTACGACCCCTTGGGCGACCTGACAACGGTGTTTGCGGGCAAAACTACCAAGCGCGATCGTACAGAAGACGCAAGCCTCCCCGTTGAAGAACGCCTCAAGCAGCACATCATCGACGGCGAACGCATTGGGCTCGACATCCAACTCGCCAAAGCATTAGAAACCTATCCGCCCCTCCACATTATCAATACCTTCTTGCTAGACGGCATGAAAGTAGTCGGAGAATTGTTCGGTTCGGGACAAATGCAACTGCCATTTGTATTGCAGTCAGCAGAAACAATGAAAGCGGCAGTTGCCTATTTAGAACCGCACATGGAAAAGTCCGAATCCGGGGACAACGCCAAAGGAACATTCATCATCGCTACTGTCAAAGGCGACGTTCACGACATCGGCAAAAACTTGGTTGATATTATCCTATCAAACAACGGCTACCGAGTGATTAACTTGGGTATTAAACAATCAGTTGACAATATCATCGAAGCCTACGAAAAGCACAAAGCCGACTGTATCGCCATGAGTGGCTTGCTGGTAAAATCCACCGCATTTATGAAAGAAAATCTGGAAGTATTCAACCAGAAAGGAATCACGGTTCCGGTAATTTTGGGCGGCGCAGCTTTGACTCCCAAGTTTGTGCATGAAGACTGCCAAAATACCTACAAAGGTAAAGTCGTTTACGGCAAAGATGCGTTTTCTGACTTGCACTTTATGGACAAACTCATGCCAGCAAAATCTGCTGGTAAATGGGAAGATTTGCAAGGGTTTTTAGATGAAATAGGGCAGGATAATGGGGCGGTTAAAGAAGCTAAAGCTTCGCCAGAAACTACTGTAGAAGATGCGAAGAAAGCAGACACTCCTGTGGTGATAGATACCAGGCGATCCGAAGCAGTTGCAGCAGATATCGATCGCCCGACTCCTCCTTTCTGGGGAACGAAACTGTTGCAGGGAGAAGACATCCCCTTTGAGGAGATTTTCTGGCACTTAGATTTGCAAGCTTTAGTTGCCGGTCAGTGGCAGTTCCGCAAGCCCAAAGACCAATCGCGGGAAGAATACGATGCTTTCTTAGCTGAGAAAGTTTATCCCATATTGGAAGAGTGGAAACACAAAATTATCACCGAAAAGTTACTGCATCCGCAAGCAATTTACGGGTATTTTCCCTGTCAAGCTGAAGGCAATTCTTTGCATTTGTACGACCCGGAAATTATGAATGGGGGGCAAAATGTATCGACACCCGCTGCAACATTCACATTTCCCCGCCAAAAATCGGGGCGCAGGCTGTGCATTGCCGACTTTTTCGCGCCCAAAGAATCGGGTAAAATCGATGTATTTCCCATGCAAGTAGCAACAGTGGGAGAAATTGCTACAGAGTACGCGCAACAGCTATTTGCTAACAATCAATATAGCGACTATCTCTACTTTCACGGATTAGCGGTACAGACAGCGGAAGCCGTAGCAGAATGGACTCACGCGCGAATTCGGCGCGAATTGGGATTTGCTAGCGAAGAACCGGACAACATTCGCGATATGCTAGCGCAAAGATATCGCGGTTCGCGGTACAGTTTCGGCTATCCCGCTTGTCCGAACATGGCGGATCAGTACAAGCAACTGGAATTGTTAAAGTGCGATCGCATCAACCTCTACATGGATGAAAGCGAACAACTTTATCCCGAACAATCAACAACCGCAATTATCACCTATCACCCAGCAGCCAAATACTTCACCGCTTAATTTCTAGGGTGCGCCGCGCGCACATTCCTCGGTGAATTATACCCGTTACCAGGCTCTTCCTGGTAACGCAGCTCCGGAGGCTGTGGCTCCACTTACAGCCGTAAAGCTTGTAGTATCGTTCCCAAAACTGTCCGGAGTATTGGCTGACAAGGTAATGTCATTGCTGACAATGCGTAACGCCTAAATCTGACACTTGCGTTTAACCAAAGCGTCCACTAATGTACTCTTCGGCTTCTTTGGTTTGGGGAGAACCGAAAATTTGTTCAGTGGGACCAAACTCCACCAATTTGCCGCGCCGTTTGCCTTGATCGTCCGTTTCTGTATTGAAAAAAGCCGTCCAATCCGCGATTCTTGACGCTTGTTGCATATTGTGAGTCACCGTAATAATTGTGTATCGTTCCTTAAGTTCTAAGCACAGTTCTTCGACCTGTCGCGTAGAAATGGGGTCGAGAGCAGAACAAGGTTCATCCATCAATAAAACATCGGGTTTCATGGCGATCGCGCGAGCAATACAAAGCCTTTGTTGTTGTCCCCCCGATAACGCCGTTCCTTTCTCTTGCAGTTTATCCTTAACCTCTTTCCAGATAGCTGCTTGTGTGAGGGAAGATTCCACTAATTCATCTAGATTTCCTTGATATCCGTTGGTTCTCGGGGCATAGGCAATATTTTCATAAATGCTCTTGGGAAACGGATTCGGCCTTTGAAACACCATTCCCACCTGTCGCCGCAATTTGACGGGATTAACTTGCGGATCGTAAATATTACGGTTGCGGTAAATGAGTTTCCCTTCCACCTTGGCACCAGGGATTAAATCATTCATGCGATTGAAGCAACGCAATAAGGTACTTTTGCCACAGCCTGAAGGGCCGATAAAGGCCACAATTTTTTGACGGGGAATTTTGATATAGACATCGACCAGGGCTAAAAAGCCACTGTAATAAACCTTTACGCCTTCTGCATCAAACGCACTATCGTCCGTGTTGAGTTGGCTATTACTGTCAGTCATCTGAAATAGTCTCCTTAATCTTGACAACTCAAGTTAATTAATGGCTGGAATAGCGTTGGCGCAGATAGATAGCGACGCCATTAAGCGCCAAAATCAAGATAATCAGCACAATAATCGTCGCTGCGGCAGCACTGGCAAACCCCGGTTCAGGACGAGTGATATAGCTGAAAATTTGAATGGGTAACGCCATAAATCGTTGGAATAAACCCGGATTAAACGTGAGAAAACTGACAGCACCCACGACCACCAAAGAAGCAGCATCCCCCATGGCGCGGGAGACAGAAATAATCACCCCCGTAAGAATTCCCGGAATGGCATAGGGTAAGACATGGTGTTGAATGGTTTGCCATTTGGTAGTTCCCAGTCCATAGGAAGCATTTCTCAGGGAATCGGGAACGGCGCGGATAGCCTCCCTCGCCGTGACGATAATGACAGGTAAAGACAATAGGGCAAGGGTTAATGCCCCCGAAATCAAGGTAGGCCCAAACCCTAGTAAATAGTTAAAGACCCCTAAACCCAGTAAGCCATAGACAATAGAAGGAATCCCCGCTAAATTCCCAATATTTATCTCAATCACGGCAGTCCACCACTTTTTAGGGGCATATTCCTCTAGGTACAAAGCAGCCCCTACCCCAATGGGAACCGCAACCAGAAGGACGATTAGTCCCAGAAGGAAACTCCCAATAATGGCTGGACGGATACCTCCGCGTTCGGCAAAACGGGAAGGCGTTTCCGTGAGAAACCCCGGTGTTAGCAATCTGCTAAGTCCATCATGAAGGATATTAAGAACCAGTAAGGCGAGGACAAATAAACCGATGAGTAACCCAATTAAGAATAGATACTCAAAGACTTTGCCGATCGCTTCTCGGCGTTCTAGGTTATCGGTAAATTCGCCAGTTTTGACGGAATTGTTTGTTGAAGTTAATTTAACCATAGCAATCAGTCGTATTTTTCCTTAAAGCGACTAGAAATCCAGAAGCTGGCCATATTGAGAGACAATGTAATCAGGAACAGAACTGCTCCCACCGCATACAAAGTCTTAAAACTGAGGCTACCCCTGGGACTATCTCCCCCCGAAATCTCCGCCATAAAAGCGGTTAGGGTGGCGACGGATTCCATGAAATTGACAGTCAGGCGAGGCTGCGATCCAGCCGCAATCAGAACGGTCATGGTTTCTCCGACTGCGCGGGAAACGCCTAAAATAATCGAAGCCATAATCCCAGACAAGGCTGCCGGAAGAACAACTTTAAAAATGGTTTCTAGTTTGGTAATGCCCAAGGCATAGGAACCTTCCCGCAGAGAACGGGGAACCGATTGAATGGCATCTAAGCTGATGGAACCGACGGTGGGGGTGATCATAATGCCCATCATTAACCCAGCGCTGAGGGCATTAAAAATCTCTAAGGGGAAAAGATGCCGCAGAACCGGAGTGACAAAAAGCAAAGCAAAGTAACCATAAACTACTGTGGGAATTCCGCCCAATAACTCCACAGCAGGGCGTAACACGGCTGCCACTTTCGGTTGGGCATATTCACTCAGGTAAATGGCTGAAGACAAACCCAAAGGAACCGCCACAGCCATAGCGATCGCAGAGGTTAAAAACGTTCCGTTCAGCAGCGGCCAGATGCCAAAATGGGGTTCGGCAAACAGGGGAGTCCATCGGGTATCCAGAAAAAACTGGGCTAAAGAAACTTCTTGGAAAAAACCCAAAGTCTCTTGGAAAATGATCCAGACAATACCAAAGGTTGTGGCAACGGACACGAAGGCACAGGCAAATAAAACCGCACCAATAATCTTTTCTGGGACATCTTCCGAACCCTTCTTAAGCAAGGAGTCATCCGCAGCGAAAAGGGAGTCATCAAAGGAACTAGGAGTTAGGGTCATGGGCTTGAGATTTCCTCCTTAAATAAAGTTAGTAATGGATTCACCGGGTTTGGCTTCTTTGAATTTCGTTCCCGTTTCACGCCGCTCAAATTTTTGCTTAGTTTTCACATAAGCTTCATCAGGTAACGGCACATAGCCCACACCATCTACCCATTTCCAAGAATTTTCTAGATAGAATTTCACGAATCTTTCCAGGGAAGAATTGGTTTCAAGGGCTTTTTTATTGACGTAGATAAAGAGGGGGCGAGAGAGGGGGCTATAGATATTTCTCAGAACGTTATCAAGGGGAACTGGTTTAACACATTTTCCATCCGCATTTTCAATCGCCACCCCGTTCAATTTGTCTTGGTTTTGGAGCAAGAAGGCAATTCCCAGATAGGCCACTCCCGATTTATTGCCAATCACCCCTTGAACGAGGGTATTTTGGTTGCGGCTGGGGGTAAAGTCGGTACGGCTATTTTTCCTTTTACCCGTAACGGCTTGGGTGAAATAATCAAAGGTTCCTGTATCGGAAGGAGGGGCAAACAGCAACAGTTTTTCGTCGGGAAAGTCGGGATTGATTTGCTTCCAACTGGTAATCTTGCCTTCAGATTTGGCATTCCACATTATGTCTAATTCTTTAATTGTCAGACATTTGGCAAAGTTATTTTCCTTATTAACCACTACCGCAAGACCATCAAGTGCCATCGGCAGTTCAATAAATTCGATTCCTTTGTCGGCACATTTTTTGATTTCTTCCTCTCTGATGGTGCGAGAAGCCCCCGCAATCTCAAGGTTTCCAGCACAAAACTTGCTAAACCCTCCCCCTGTGCCACTGGCCGCGACGCTGACTTGGGCATTGGGATAAAGTTTTTGGTATTCTTCGGCGACGGCGAGGGAAACGCTAAAGCCCACAGCACCACCATCAATACTGATTTGCTGTTCCTTATCTCCTGAATTGCCACAACTCGTCATCAGGTTGCCCATGACGATGAGAGGAATTAGGTAAAACCAACGAGAAAATTTCATAGGATTTGAGTGTAACTTTGGAAAAATGAAAGTGAATTAGGCGTTTAGGTTCAGAACTTTCCCTTAATTTGGTCAAAGATGGCACCGTTTGCAAAAAACTGCTCTTTGATCGAAGGCCACCCTCCTAAATCTTGAGCATTGAACAAAGTTTTAATTGGGGGAAATTGCACCTGTGCGCTTTGAGCGATAAAGGGATTGACCGAACGGTAGCCTAATTTGGCGAATTCTTGCTGAGCTTCGTCTGAATAGAGAAAATCGACAAAGGCTGCTGCCACTTCTCTCGTTCCATGCTTATCAACGTTTTTATCAACTATTGCCACGGGATTATCGATAGAGATATTGAGGGGAGGAACAAAGTAACTGGTTTTTGGTTGGTTCGTTCCAGCTAAAATCACTTCATTTTCATAGGTGATTAAGGCATCTCCCTGACCTTGTTGGAAGAATAAGTCGCTGGCTTCGCGGGCATCTTTGGTTAGGGTGGGAATCTTTTTATAGACTTTGCCCACAAAATCAAGGGCTTGTTGAGGTTCGCCTCCTTCTTGGGTTACTGACCCCCACAGACCTAAAAATTCCCAAACGCCAATACCCGATGTTTGAGGATTTGCTGCAATCACGTTTACATCTTCGTTGGCTAAATCTGCCCAAGTTTGAATATTTTTGGGGTTGCCTTCTCGGGTGACAATTGCCGCCACAGAATGACTAACTACTCCCCGTCTAGGAACTCTGTCCTCCCAGCCAAAATTAATCAAACCAGCTTCTTCGATGCGAACCACATCCAATGGGAGGGCAAGATGCACCACATCGGCTTCTTGTTTGCCGGCAATGATATCGTCGGTTTGCGCTAAAGACCCGCCATAACTGCGTTCAAAAATGACGTTTTGGTTGTGCTCTTTCTTCCACTTGTCAATAAATTTAGGGACGATTTGGTCATGGGCCGCTTTCGTCACTGAGAAGGAAACTAGGTTGAGCTTGACCTCGCTTTGATTGGCCCCACTTGCTGCAGAGCAAGCAGCAATTGACGCAGTTAGAATTACACCTAGTAAAAACAAGACGATGTACGCTTGGACTGAGCGTTTTAGATGCTGGGCTTGTTTGAGAAATTGCCCTGAAAATCGCACCACTTGGGAACTGGCTGCGATCGCAAATTTTAGAGACTGAACGATCAAAGTCACTGAATTTTGCCAAACTTGTTGTTGATTCACCGATACTTTTTCTTTAACTACGGTATTTGGATCGGCTTTGCGTAGTTATTCTTAGGAGTATAGAGTCTTCAAATTAGAGTCTTCAGTTTTTTTAATATTTTTTTAATAAATTGTCTTAACCTACCGCTACCATGACAAAGAGTCCAAACTCACACCCGCCCGCCGTGGTCGCTCAACAGTTAGAACTGACTAACTTAAAAACCTGGAGGCAGAGCCTCAAGAAATGCGTTCCCCGGTAGAACCTGGGAACGAGAAACTAACAAAAAAGCACCTTAAAAAAAAGTGCTTTCATGAATATGAAATTTCCGTATCTGACGAAACTTTTATGAGTAATTCCGGGGAGTGCGAGCGCCGGCGGATGCTCCTACCATCGAAGCAACTAAACCCAATAGTGAGCCGAACAAAAACGACCAACCAGCTTTTGCAGCATTACCAGCAATATTGCGAGCATCCTGAGCAGATACGTTAGGTGCTCGGTTCGGCAAATCGACCCCGCCCTGCTGCGCTTGATTAATTGCTTCTCCCGCATTCGCAGCGATGACACCAAAAGTACCGGCCACGCCATTTGCTAACAGCCAAGAGCCAATTGTTAAGGTAGTTGCCCACAAAATTGCTCCGTTTAAAAGTGCTGTGTTGCGGTTCATCGGACCGCAAGCGCGAGCAGTTACCCAACCGCCAACGGCCAAGCTAATTAACAAACTAATAATTGACCAAATTCCGACGCCGGTACCCACGTCGCCTGAAATACTGCGCGGAGCTCCTGAATTAGCAATGTTGCTCAACCCGATCGCAGCACCCAATGCACTTAACACCAGTTGTGTGCCGATCGCAATTACCAAACCCGAAAAAATCGGGCCCCAACGTACTCGATCGTGGTATTCCATCATTGAATTCACAACCACGGGTTCGGTACCAACGTTATCTACAGGTCTATTTACGTATGACATAGGTTTTTCTTTCCTCTGAGAGTTGCTTTAATTTTTAAGAATCTTTCACCTAAGCATTGATTGTGGCTGAGATTGATAAAAACTATATCTGCCTGGGGAAATAACCAGTCTCTATGTCTGAAGAAAGAAACGAAAAAGTCATCAGCCCTCAGCCAGTCGCTATTAGCTAATGACTGATGATTGATGACTGATGAGTGATGAATATTTTATCCCGTTAGAAAAGTTCGCGGACGTATACAGGAAATGCGGACGTATAGAGAAAATACAGCTTAACGCAATCTTACAGCCGTTCCAACGGCAGTAATCAGCAGCAAAGCCCCGCTCGAGTCTACATTAATCGTGCCGGTGTCAACTTCCACCCCGATTACGGCATTGGCGCCCAGGCGCTGGGCCCGTTTTTCCAGTTCCGCGAGGGCATCTCGCTGTCCTTTGAGAAACACTTCCTCGTAACTGCCGGTGCGCCCGCCGATGATGTCGCGAATGCCCGCGAAGAAATCTCGCAGGGCATTGGTGCCGTAGACAACCTCAGCAGTTACAATTCCCAGGTAAGATTGAATTTCTGTTCCTTGGATGATATCAGTTGTTGTTACAATCATCAGTTGGCCTCAGTCGCGAAAATTTTGAGTGGGTCTTGTTCTGTAGATTTACTACATCTAGCCGCTCAAAGATTCCTGGTAAACCATAAGTTGTCAGCTTGCTAAGCTGACAGCAACTCGCTCTTTCATTCCACACACTCTTTGAAACAAATGGCCGTGAACAAACAAAGTCTCTTGGTATTCAGTACGTTGCTAGTAGCGGGACTCGCTGTCGCAGCGCCGCAGATAGCGCTCTCAGCAGAAACGTCAGTGGAAGTCAAACCTCAAAATAATTCAGATTTAGATGCTCTGCTGCGACAAGGGCGCGAGTTGGTAGATTTAGGAGACTACAGTAAGGCGATCGCCATTTATCAGGAAGCGGCACGTTTAGATACGGAAAACCCCCGCATTTTTTCTGGTATTGGCTATTTAGAAGCGCGTCAAGGCAACTATCAAGCCTCAGTAGAATTTTACCAACAAGCGATCGGTCTGGAACCGAACAATGCTGACTTCCAATACGCCTTAGGATATGCTATGGCGAATTTACAAAACTATCCCGCAGCAGCCACAGCTTATCGCCGCGCCGCTCAGCTCGATCGCAAAAATGTCAATGCCCGGATCGGTCTCGGAGTGGTACTCTTTCAGCAAAAAGATTACAGCGGTTCTTTTAAAGCATACCAAGAGGCGATCGCCCTCGATCCGAAAAATTGGCAAGCTTATTCTTCAATGGGTTTAGTATTGATCCAGCAGGGAAGTTTTGCCAGTGCTGTCACCGTACTCCAACAAGCAGCCGAACTCGCTCCCAAACAAGCAGGTGTCCAGTTAAAATTAGGCACTGCTTTGTTGCGTGCAGGCTATACTTCCGAAGGGCTAGCAGCTTTTGAAGAAGCTGCAAAATTGGAGCCCCGCAATCCAGAAGTGCAGTTAGAAATTGGCGAACTTCTCAAGGGTCAAAATGACTTAGACGGAGCGCTGGCAGCTTATCAGCGGGCTATTGCGGTGCGACCAAATTTAGTGGAAGCACACGCAGGAATCGGGGAAATTCAACTGGAAAAACAAGATTTTTTAGGAGCGATTACCACTTTTGGGCGAGTGATTAAGCTCGATCCAAACAGGGCAGAAGCTTATTACAATATGGGTACGGCACTCAAAGCGCGCGATCGCAAATCTGAAGCAATTGAAGCTTTTCAACAAGCCCTTGATACTTACCGCCAGCAAGGCAACAATGATGGTGTGCAAAAAGCTGAGGCGGCGCTACAGCAACTCAAGTAATATCTTTTAATGTACTAATTGGTAATGGGCTAGCAGTTTTGAGTGTGAAGTAAGTAATTTTACTAGGGCTTAACTCCTTCCACTCGCCGTGTTGCAAGGAAAAAAGCAATCTCAAAACTGTTTCTCTTGCCTATTTCCTATGCCCCCTTTCCTGTTTCTTCTTCCTTCTTACTTCGTTTGCTTCACTTTTTAATTGAATGTCGATAAATGTGGCTAAATAGAGTACAATATTGGCGCGATTTTAGAACTGCGGCCACTCTGTAACTTTAAGAATAAATAAGGGCGATCGCACCACAGCATTTTGTTAAAGCTCCATCTTTTGTAATATGCTAAAACGGCTTACTGACAATGAATCTATTTCTATTGGTAGAGACAGCCAACTTGTTAACATTTGTAAAATAAGCAAAATATCCTATCTCTAGAACTTCATCTATGCAAACGTATGATGTCATTATCATAGGCGCAGGTCACAACGGACTCGTCTGTGCCTCTTACCTGCTGAAAGCTGGATATACTGTCCTCTTGTTAGAAAAACGTTCAGTTCCCGGCGGGGCGGCAACTACCGAAGCTGCGATTCCCGAATTGCCGGATTTTAAATTCAATCTTTGCGCGATCGACCACGAATTTATCCATTTAGGACCAGTTGTAGAAGAATTAGAACTGGAAAAACACGGTTTAGAATATCTTTTCTGCGATCCAGTTGCCTTTTGTCCGCATCCCGACGGCAAATATTTCTTAGCGCACAAATCAGTAGAAAAAACTTGTGCTGAAATTGCCCGCTACAACGAGCGCGATGCTAAAAAATATGCGGAATATACAGACTTTTGGCAGCGGGCTTTAGGTGCAATGGTTCCGATGTTTAATGCGCCACCAAAATCCATCATAGATATTCTGGGCAACTACGATATTTCAAAGATCAAAGATTTATTGTCAGTCATCGGTTCCCCCGACAAAACGCTGGACTTTATTCGCACGATGCTCACCAGCGCTGAAGACATTGTTAACGAGTGGTTTGACGAGGAATTTATCAAAGCACCCCTAGCAAGATTCGCCTCAGAACTCGGCGCGCCTCCTTCCCAAAAAACCCTGGCTGTAGGCGCAATTATGCTGGCAATGAGGCACAATCCCGGCATGGCAAGACCGCGCGGAGGGACGGGTGCATTAGTGCAAGCGCTGCTTAATGTAGTGAAAAAATACTCGGGTGTGGTACTTACCGACCAGCACGTCGAGAAAATATTAGTTGATGATGGTCGCGCTGTGGGAGTTCGAGTTGCCGGCGGCACGGAATACCGCGCTACAAAAGGTGTCATTTCTAATATTGATGCTAAGCGCTTGTTTCTGCACTTAATAGACTCCAGCGATGTTGACAGTGCCGACCCGGATTTGCGGGAAAGATTGGAGCGCAAAATTGTTAACAATAACGAGACTATTCTCAAAATAGACTTAGCTCTCAATGAAATGCCCAAGTTTGAGCGCTGGAATCATCGGGACGAATTTTTAATCGGTTCGGTTTTAATTGCAGACTCGGTGAGACACGTTGAAATCGCTCACAGCGACCCTTCAATTGGCAGAATTCCCGACTCAGACCCATCGATGTATGTGGTATTTCCGACAGTACTAGACCCGTCAATGGCTCCCCCCGGACATCATACGGCTTGGATTGAATTTTTTGCTCCTTACGCGATCGAAAATGCTGAAGGAACCGGCCAACACGGTACGGGTTGGACGGATGAGCTGAAAAACAAAGTTGCCGATCGCTGCATTGATAAATTAGCAGAATATGCACCTAATATCAAGAATTCCATTATCGGCCGCCGCGTGGAAAGTCCGGCAGAATTGGGAGAGCGTTTGGGTGCTTTGAAGGGGAATTATTACCACGTTGACATGACGCTGGATCAGATGATATTTTTCCGTCCTTTACCAGAATTGGCGAATTACAAAACGCCGATCGAGGGTTTGTTTCTCACGGGGGCGGGAACGCATCCGGGCGGATCGATTTCGGGTATGCCGGGACGCAATACGGCTCGCGTTTTCATGCACTCGCAGCAGCCTTTCGCGCAGACTTTCGCAGATGCGGCTAATACTCTGAAAGCGAAGGGTAAGTCGGTATTTCGGAGTAATGAGAAGTAAGATTTTTAGCAAGCGCAGATAAACGCAGATAAACGCAGATGAATCACATCTGCGTTTGTTTGTATTGATTTATCAGTGTGCGAGTGCGATAATTTTTTCTGGTTGATTCCCTGTGAAGGGAAAACGATTTGCGATCGCCCTCAATACCCTTTCTAAATCCGGTGCATCTTTCGCCAATGTTGGCTGCTCCTCCCGTTCTGTCAAATCTGTTAAAATATTCAGGATGATCGTTGCTAAATGTTCATCAGCATTATCCAACAAACTCAATAGCTTCTCGATATCTTCTTTCGCGCCCAACCAGTACCTGGCTCCCAGCAATTCAGCTTTTACTGATAAAGGAAGCTCTAATTTTAGATACTCTTCAAGTTTTGGCAATAGCTGCGGCGTACCTAAAAGCCCGATAGAATTAGCAGCATACCCTCTAACTGCTTTATCTTCATCAACATCAAGCAGTGAAAGTTCCAGAGTTTCTATAGCGGATGGTTCTTCTAAATATCCAAGAGTTTCTGCTGCTGATGCGCGAACCAGTGCCGAAGGGTCATTTCTGAGAATATCTTCTATTGGTGCAACCGCAGGAGTATAACCAAGTTCTCCCAATGCCTCAACTGTTTCAGACCTAACCAGTTCTTCAGGATCGTTTAGCAAAGGCATTAATTCAAGGCCAACTGTCTCTACTTCCTCTGAACCGAGATAACCTAATGCCTCGGCTGCATCGGCTCTAATTGATTCATCGGCGGATTTTAGCAATCTTAATATCTTCGGTACAGCCTCATAAACTTCTGCATCTACAAGCTGTATCAATGCTTCTGTTTGCAGGGCATAATCATCTGAATCGCAATAATCTAGCAGTGTTTCAGTTGTCAGCTTATCCATAATTTTTGCACCTCCCTAAATTTTAGTGCTTCCAGCCTAGGTTATTTTCACACTCATCAGTTAGATTGAATGGCATTACGCAAGTATCAAAATGACTAAGTGTGAGTAATTCGACATCCCCCAAAACTCTCTGAATTTCGTGGTACTACAATAATTGCAGACTAATTTTAGGAGATGTTTCTTTGAGCAGCTTACCTTTTCATTTTCTTCTTTTTGCCGCTGGAGCGGCTATGTCTGTCACCAAAGAATTTCTGGGTGCTTTTAATTTTTTCCATTTTTTCTTTATCGTTATCGCGTTTAGCTTGCTGTTTCAATATTTTGAGTGCTTCAGACTTATCTGATGCTTTTTTTTCGGCGATTAGTTGGTTAACTTCTTCTACAATACCCGTATCAGCTACATTACCTTCTGCGGTCATAGTGTTTAATTTTTGGTTTATTATAGGGGAGGTTTATTATAGGGGAGTATTAAAAATATTAGGGACTGTTCATATTCTCATAGTCTAAGTCATACATCCCAACCTTGTCAATACTTGGGTCGGCCTTTATTGAACTTGTCTGCAATTAGTTTGATTTATTGGTTTTCCCCGCCCCTCTGGGGTTATGGACATTGGTGCAAGATATGAGTTATCACAAATTCATCCTTTGTGCAGATGCAAGTTATGCGTGAAAATATAGAAACTCAGATTAGCGTTACCCTTTTTTGAGCGATGACAAACCGAGTTTTGATTGTCGGGGGCCGAGGACGAATTGGCAGCAGCGTTGCCGAAGACCTTGTTACCCATACCGACGCGGAAATTACTGTTACCGGACGCAACTCTGAAGCCTCTATTGGGTCGGGATTGCCGCCGGATAGGGTGCAGTATCAAACTTTTGATTTAGCGGACAGTACAGCCCTGCAAAAAGCAGTTTCACAGTCTAATCTTGTAGTTCACTGTGCGGGACCTTTTCACTACCGAGACGCGGGGGTGCTGAAAACTTGCATCGAAGCAGGTGTTAATTATACTGATGTCAGTGACAGCCGCAGTTTTACTCGTAGAGCTTTAGAATTGCGCGAAGCCGCTAAAAATGCTGGGATTACTGCTATTATTAACACGGGGATTTTCCCCGGTGTGTCTAATAGCATGGTGCGCCGAGATGTGGAACAATTAGATGAAGCAGAACACATACATTTGAGTTATGTAGTCGGAGGTTCTGGCGGTGCTGGTGTTACCGTCATGAGAACTACTTTTTTAGGTTTGCAAACGCCTTTTGATGTTTGGGCCGATCGCAAGTGGCAGCAAGTACAACCCTACAGCGATCGCGAAACAATTGAATTTCCCGCGCCCTACGGTAAAACAGGGGTTTACTGGTTTGATATGCCGGAAGCAATCACTTTGCCCGAAACTTTCCCGGTCAAATCAGTTGTGACTAAATTCGGTACGTCTCCCGACCTTTACAATCACCTTACCTGGTTTGTTGCTAAGTATTGGCCTGCTAGCTGGCTCAAAAATAACTCCGTGATTGAATTTCTCTCCTACGTCAGTTATGGGATGACAAGTGTTACTAATACTTTTAGTGGGGTTGGTGTGGCAGTGCGATCGCAAGTGACAGGTCTCAAAAACGGTCAACCGGCTAAAGTTTGCTCGACAGCGGTACACCCAAATGCTGCCGCCGCTACGGGCATCGGTACTGGCAGTATAGCTCAATTAATGTTAGAAGGGAAACTGGAAAAACCGGGCGTTTGGTCGGTTGAACAAGCTCTTTCTACTGAGCTATTTGAACGAGCTATGCAGAATCGAAACCTCAAGATAGAGCAGGTTATTTTGTAGTGTTATCGGTTGTTTGTTGCCATTTGCATCTGTTTGGTGAATGAGTTTTTTTGACGAACCGCAAAGACGCAAAGGACCCGAAGAAAGAAAGGTGAAGAGTAAAGGTTCGCAATTGATGGGAGAACCCCTAGATAGGGTTCGTCGCAGAAATTGCGATCGCACCTCCTAGGAGATCGGTTCCGCTTGTCTAACTAATCTATCTTTTGGTAGAAGGAATAATAACAAGCAGGCGCTTAAGATATGGGAGGTAACGGGAAACATCCCTTTTGGCTCGCTCTAGATGCGGTAGCTGCGACAAAGATTGCGCTTGAAACAAGGTTGTCAATGTGCGATCGCAGTGAAGAAGCGACAAACACCATAATTTTTGCGGAAAAATACGAGGAGAAGTTGATATGAAGCGGGTTTTAAAATCTCTCGGAAAAAAATTGAGCCAAAGCATTTTGCTGGTCTGTGCCCTGGCTTTCATTGGTCTGCTAAGTCTAGCGGTAGTACCCAGTCAGGCTGCTTACGCAGGTCAAGACAGAACTCAGGCGCCGCCGGAAGCTAAAATGACTGACCCCGCAGAAAGTTTCGAGGATCTGAATCCCCAAGCAGCTTACGATGAAATAGTCAAAACTTCTCAAAATCCCGCAAAGGTCGAGAAAGCTTACGACGAAAGCTTAAAGGAGTACAAGGGAGAACACCCGCAAGAAGGCATAGTTCAAAAAGCTGAAGATTTGATCGAAAAGGTCACGGGAAAGTAATAAATCAAGAGATTTATATCTAACTCAAGTTGCTGGTAAATACACAGCTTCGGTGAGTACAGAAGTGAGAAAATCTCAGAATTCACTTGAACATAATTATCTAGGGTGCGCCTCGGCGCACCCTATCGCTTGAAAGTAGCGTGTAAAAATACTTTTTGAATCCACAACTGTTTTATCATTTCCTTTATTTGAAAGCTAGCAGCTTCATCCTCAAGGCAGATGAATAGATATGAATTTAAAAGGTAAATTTAATAATAGTTAGAGTTAGATAAAAGGAAAAAAATATCATGAGCGATGACAAAAAAACGGTACATGAACCTGATGCTAACCTCGACCCGCTTTCGGGGGAAACAGGGGCTCATCCAGTGGGAACGGGTATTGGTGCGGCGAGTGCCGGTGCTGCGGGCGCTGCGATCGGCGGTGCCATCGGCGGGCCTGTAGGAGCAGTTGTAGGCGCTGTTGTGGGTTCGTTTAGTGGCGGTTTGGTTGGCAAAGGTGTGGCCGAGGCGATCGACCCCACGGTAGAAGATGCTTACTGGCAAAGCAACTACAGTTCCCGTCCTTACGTGGACACGAGCGCAACTTACGAAGACTATCAGCCTGCATACCGCACCGGTTATGAGGGATACAGCCGCTATGGCGCTACTGGTAAGAAATTCCACGAGATCGAACCAGATTTGCAGCGCGACTACGAAACAAATCGCGGTAAGTCTAATGTGACTTGGGAAAAAGCTAAGCACGCCACCCGCGACGCTTGGGATCGGGTGGAACGCGCTGTTCCTGGCGACATTGACAAAGACGGCCGCTAAGGGCTGAAACCAAGTATTTCTCAGTCTTGAAGACACACAAACTCAAGCATTGCGGTTATTTTTAGCCGGGTACCGGAATGGAGGGAAGTGTTTGATAAAAAAAACCGGCTGCTGCGTCTTGGACTGTTGTTGATAGGTGGCACAGTTTTTAAAGCGAGTTTAGCAAAGTTTTTGGGGATTTTCAGCCCCTCTCTACATCGGAGAGGGTATTTTTATGCTCCCTTGAAATCGCCTTTTTCAGCACGATTTTTATTTCACAGGACTGTTCGCTGTGAGAACTCGCTAAAGACGTAGAGGGTTTGCTCTGCGGGACGATCGCACTGCTAAAAAATGCTTTTTACAAAATCGGGATGCTTCCGTTTGAGATTAACATTTTTTTTTTACTATTAGCCTTAAAATTAAACTTATTCAGGACTGAGACATCGATCGCGATGGGCTTTCTTCAATCGGAGCCGGATCGTAAAGCGTCGGTGGCTTCAAGTCCGATAATTGTTAATCTAAATCCTCTCATTCAAAATTGGTATTACTTGTGGATGAAATGTTGGAAAGAGCTTGGACACTCAAGCAAAATTTAATTGACTTTGTGCTGGATGCTGAGGGAGAGTTGGCGGTAGCTTTGGAAGCTTATGCTGCTGCTCGATCGACCGGCGAGCGCTACGATATTGCTCAGCAAAATCAAGTGATTGACAGTTTTACAGTCGAAGGTAAAGTCGGAGACAAAACGCCGATCAACCTATTTGTCGAAAGTCAGCCGGATTTAACCGAGAGCGATCGTAGCTTGCTCGAAAGTTGGGAGCACAGAAGCTTCACTGGCTTATTTGAAATCACTAAACTTTCCCCCGACAAGTTTGAACTGATGAACTGGCTGACAGCAAAGCACTACGTTGTCAAGCCCAACAGTCCTAATTTTCTAGCAGAAATGTCTCGCTTTAAGTTAGGAGAAATCTTGCTGGCTCGGATTTCTCCCCTTACCGATGACTGGTGGATACTTTCGAGCTCTCCCATCCTGAAGGGGAAATTGGGTAAGCCGAAGTTGGCGGTGGCGATCGGCAATTTCAAGCAAAATCACAACAAGAACCTGTACAGCGATGCCCCGGAATTGTTAGAGCAAGCTTGGCAGTCAGTAGAAAAGTACCATGAAGATTTTACCGAATTTTTTGGCAGTGATGAATTGACGCTATCGGGATATCACCTGAATAAACAGTTGGCTGAATTTCAGGAATTCATTACTAAAAAACGCCTAGCTGATATCGGCATTGATGAAAGTAAATCTCTGGCGGATATCGTTGAAGATGCCGGAGTCGACCGAGAAGAAGTCAAAGCAGCAGCAATCGCGGCAGCAGGTGCCGATGCTAACGCAGTTGAGGTAATGATCGACAGCAATGCTAGTTCAAAAATGGTAATGCCGAAAGTCGAATTGCCCGATCGCTTCAAGAAAGCCGAACAGGTGACAGCACTTTCTCATCCTCGCTGGGGACAAACCTTTTTGTCTACTTACGCTCAATTTACTGCACTGCTAGCAGCCGAAAACTTTTCAACCGTTCCCGGTTACGAAAAGCTGGTGCGTAACTATCTGGAAGATCCTGCAATTAATGTCTGGATTTGGCAACGGTTAGCTAAAGTTAATCCAGCGAAATTAGAACAAATTTTGCAAACTGTACTGGAACGTACAAATTTTCAGATCGATCGCGATTTAGATGCCCTGCTGCAAGAGTTTAAAAAACCGTTAGAACCCGAACTCCCGGAAATTGCCAGCGTTCCCCTGCACCTGCACAACTTATTTCAGGAAGCTTTAGGCGAAGTTAATAAGTCAAAGTCCAAACCGCAGGAGAAAAAGAAAAGCTCTAAAGGCTTTAAATCCTAACTAGCTAAGTTGGTGGCATACTGCTATGTCCTAATGCGCCGGCTTGGCCAAGGGATGATACTCGATGAGATGGCCACAGCCCAGGGACAGCAGAAACAGAGTGGCAATTTCAAGTATGAGTGCGATCGACCCTAGCGATTTTGGGCGCGTTAGTCTGCATCCCTCAGATAATAAATTATTAAATAAGGTCACAGCTAGCTGTGACCTTATGGCCCGGTAAGATTACTCAAATACCTTTGCAGTCAGGACTTTAGTTTTTCTTCACCGCGATCGAAAACACTGAAGTCCTGACTACAAACACTTTTTTTTAATCTTCAACTCGTCGGACAGCCATGCGTTGCAGCGGCAGGCTGAGTATGCTAGAAGCAGTCAACAAGTAAGAAAGAACCGTAGTCAGCTTTAAACTGAGCAATAACCAGCTATCTTCTGGTAGGTGAAGTTTCAGCCCGAAAAAAGAGATGCAGTACACTATCCAGTAAGTAAAGCTCATCTTGATTAGGATTTCCTCGCTCAAAGTGCGATCGTCCGTTGGCTGCGAGTTGCGATTATCACCCAGCAGGACTAGACCCGCAATAGAAGCCACAAAAGAAACCATAACGAGATAGTCATGCCAGTTAAGCTCAACCATTTCTAAACTCCGCTTTTATCCGAATTTTTGGAATCAGACATCAGTCTAAAGGATAAGTTTTCCCGGTCAAAGCAATAGTTACAAATTGAAACAGCCGCAGTTACAAATCGCAATGAAAACTCACCAAAACCGCCAGCCACAGGCTCGTTTAGTCAGTCGCAAAGGACAATTGCCCTTAAATATTGTCAAGTTGGGAGTACCGCGCCTGCATTTTGCCGACCTGTACCACAGGCTGCTAACTCTTTCTTGGCCGCGATTTTTCATGCTTATTTGTCTCTCCTATATAGTCACAAATTCTTTATTTGCTTTAGCTTACTTGGCGGGAGGAGATTGCATTGCTAACGCGCGACCGGGTTCTTTCCAAGATGCCTTTTATTTCAGCGTGCAAACAATGGCGACGATCGGCTACGGCGCTATGTATCCGCGCACGGATTACGCTAATACTATAGTCGCGATCCAAGCGCTTTTTGGTTTGTGGGGAGTAGCGATGGTGACGGGGCTGGCTTTTTCGAGATTTTCCAGACCAACAGCCAGAGTTATCTTCAGCCGCGTAGCTGTGATCGCTCCTTTTAACGGCGTTCCGACTCTGATGTACCGCACGGCAAATCAGCGTTTCAACCAAATTTTAGAAGCGCAGCAGCGAGCTACTTTGATCCGTGACGAGGTAACACCGGAAGGAGAATTTATGCGGCGTTTTTACGATTTGCAATTGATGCGGAGTCACTCTCCGGTTTTTGCATTAACTTGGACGGTTATGCACCCAATTGAGGAGAGCAGTCCTTTGTACCAACTTACTGCCCAAGACTTGATGGAACAGCAAGCGGAAATTGTAATTACTTTAACAGGAATTGACGAAACAGTTTCGCAAACTATTCATGCGCGACATTCTTTTGTGGCGTCTGAAATTATGTGGAATATGCGGTTTGTAGATATTCTTTTGAAATCGGCGACGGGAGGGCGGGTGGTTGATTATACTCGGTTTCACGATGTGAAGCCTGTTGAATGAAAGTGTTGATTTAGCCACCAGTGCTAGAATACCTGTATGGCAAAAAAAGTTAATATTTATGAACTCAATAACGGCAAATACGACACTGAAAGAATTGCAACCCCAACTCTTGGCTTTAACTCCCGAAGAGAAGGCTCAAGCTATAGAATTACTAGCCCAAAGTTTAAGAAAATTTTGGTCGGGAATTCAAAAGACTCCCGGCGTGTGCGGCGGCGATGCTTGCATCAGACAAACGCGAATTCCTGTTTGGTTGCTGGTGAATGCTCGCCGTTTAGGTATTTCTGAAGCTGAACTCCTAGAAGACTATCCGACTCTGGGTGCCGCTGATTTGGCGAATGCTTGGGCTTATGCTGAGGCATATCCTGATGAGATTGAAACAGCAATTCGAGAACAGGAAGAGGCATAAACTGTGACAGATATTTATACCGCGATCGCACAAAGTATTAAAACTGAGATATTTTACCATTTTAAATCAGCCTTTTATGAACGGGCAAGATGCCCGTTCCACAAGAAATTCCTTCTTTGTGGAACGGGCATCTTACCCGTTCTTGAAAATTGTACAACATCTCAGTTAACATAAACAAAATACTCCTCGTACTATGCGAATAATTCATACTGCTGACTGGCATTTAGGGCGACGTTTTCGAGGAATCGATCGCACTTTTGAAATTGCGATCGCCCTCGAACAGATTTTGAAGCAAGCAAAAGCCTTAGAGGTCGATGCTGTGCTCGTTGCGGGCGACATTTTCGACGTGCCCAACCCTCCCGCTTACGCCGAACGCATTGCTTATAACTTTTTCTGCGAACTGCAAGCAGCAGGAATTCCCGCAATTGCGATCGCCGGTAATCACGATTCGGCATCCCGCATCGACAGTATCGCACAATTGCTTTCCCTCGCCGGTGTTCGCGCTTTAGGCAAACCCAGGATTTCCGCCGACGGCGGCACAATTACTCTTAATACGAAAAGTGGTAAACTTTGTGTGGGAGCTATGCCTTTTGCTTCCGAACAAAGACTGTTAGATGCTAATTCTCTGTGGCAGTCGGGCGATGCCGATCGCCGAAAAGATTACCGCGAAATCGTAGCATATTTACTCGAAGATTTAACCAGAGAGTTTAGAGATAATACTGTCAATATTCTCATGGGACACATGAGTATTGACGGCGCTCGATTGGCAAAATCTGAAGTCGCTTATTACACGCGAGAAAAATACCTGCTGTCAGCGCAAACTCTGCCCCCGGAAGCTCAGTATGTTGCCCTCGGACACATCCACATTCACCAGCGGATTTCTGAGACTTCTCCCGCTTATTATTCCGGTTCTTTAATTCAGTTAGATTTTGGAGAAGCGGAACAGGAAAAAGGATTTTGCTTGATAGAAGTTGAGCCGGGAAGTCAGGCAAAGGTGGAATTTAAGCCTGTGGCTTGCCACAAGCCGTTAAAAGTGCTTAAATGTCATAACGACAATCTCGATGAAACTTTACAAGCTCATCAGTATCATCCGGGTTTCTTGAAAGTAATTGTCGAATTGGACAGTCCGCAAATCGGACTTGCCGATCGAGTGCGCCAAATCTGTTCTCAAGCGCTGTTAATTGAACCGCGCTATCCAGATGCAGCCTTAGAACCAACAGAAATAACTAATATCGATCCCAATAATTTGGATCCGGCAGCAGAGTTTTGCAACTATTATCAAAACCGCTTGGGAACGACACCGAAACCGGCAGTATTGGAGGAATTTAAAAATTTGTACAAGAAGTTTAAGGAAACAGTTAACAATTAGATGCGTAAAAAGATACAATCCAAAATCCAAAATCTCAAATTTCAAATAGTGTTAAGACTGAAACCCACGCTCAATGTCGCTTGTAGTCGAGTCTAGATCCCTCTAAATCCCCCCTGGTTGTTGGGGGACTTTGATAATACTCTTGTCCCCCCTTGTTAAGGGGGGTTAGGGGGGATCGGGAAGACTGTAGAAGGAAGACAGTAGACCTGAATATAACAATCTAAAACCCCAAATCCTAAAACTAAAATCAGTATGCGTCCACTCGAACTTATTCTCGAAGGATTTACCAGCTTCCACCGCGAACAGCGTTTAGATTTTTCTCAACTCGATTTGTTTGCAATTACTGGTGCTACAGGTGCGGGCAAATCTTCACTCCTAGATGCCATGACTTACGCTCTTTTTGGCACGACAACTCGCAGCGGCAAACAAGTAAGTGATTTGGCAAGTCAAGGCAGCGAAAATTTAAAAGTGCAGTTGCGTTTTGCTGTGGGTTCGGCACAGTATCGGGTGACGCGGAGGTGGCGTTTCCGTCCGAAATCTCCCGAAAATAAGGTGATTTTGGACAACTGGCAAAATGGTCAATGGGAAACTTTAGGGACGAGTATCGTTGCTGTTCAAAATACCATTGAACAGATTTTAGGAATGGATTTTGATACTTTTACGCGAGCAATTGTTCTGCCTCAAGGCAAGTTTGACGAGTTTATTAAAGGGGATACATCAAAACGCCGGGAAATTTTGCGGCAGTTAGCGGGATTTGAGATTTTTGAGCAGATGCGGAAGGAAACAAATGAACTCGCAAAGTTGCTGAAACAGGAACGGGAAATGGTGGAAAGGCAGCTAGCGGATTTGAGTGCGCCGACGGCGGATGAGGTGGCTCAAAGACGATCGCAACTTTTGATTTTAGAGCAGCAGTTGCCCCAGTTCGATCGCGCTGTGATGAAAGCTCAGAAGGATCTCGATGAAGAGGAACAGCTATTTTCGCAAATCGCTCGCTGGCAAGAGCTGCAACAACAATTGGCTAAATTAAATGCTAATTCCGCCGAGGTGACAATTTTAGCACAGCGTTTGGAAAGAGCGCAAGCTGCCAATCATTTACAGGGAGATTGGGCTTTAGTGCGATCGGCTCGCAGTCAGTATGAAACTGCAGCAAGTGGCTCGGTGGCAGCGCGAAAACTGTTAATTAAAGCTCGATCAGAGCTAGCAGTAGAGCAGCAGCAATTTGACGCGGCAAAAGCTAAAGAAGAGGTGCTAGCACCACAAATTAAGGCTCGCGAAGATGCTTTAGCTGCTGCTAAAGTATATGAAGAACAGCGCGCTCAATTAGAAAAAGAAGTTGCGCTTGCCCAAAAAATTCAACAGGAAAAACTCCGCTTTTTTATGGCAGCAGATAAAGACTTGCAAGCTGCTAACACTAAAATTCAAGGTGCGGGTTTTCGAGTTACTCAAGCAGTGGCACAACTAGAACAGTATGCGCCGGGAGGAAAGCGTTTAGAGCAATTGCAGCAAATTGCACCCTTATTGATGGAATTGCAGCTAATTGCCCAGCAGCAAAAAACTCAGGAAGAACAGTTGGAGAAATCTATTGCAGAGAAGGAAAGCGCTGAACAAAATTATGTGGAGGTTGCTACTAATTTAGAAGCAGCAGAAATCCGACTAAAAGAGTGCGATCGCGAGTTAGAAGTGGCCCAAACAGCTAATGCGGAAGCAGCACGTTTAGAGAGTGTTGCTGCTGTCAGAATGTCGCTGAATTCTGGCGATACTTGCCCGGTGTGTGGGGGGGTGCATCCTGAGAGCGATCGGCTCCCTCCTTTGCCGAATTCTAATATTGTCGATGTCGCTGGTTTGCGGCGGAAATTGGCGGATGCAAATCAGGTTTTTCAAGATGCTCAAAGGTTGGCTGCTGAGGGGAAAAGTGCAGTTTCAGCCTGCCGGCAAAAAGAGTCGGAAATTGCTCAAATGCTCGAATTAACTGCGAATAGAGTTTCTCAATTGCAGCAGCAAATCACTCAAGTGCTGGAAAATCCTCACTGGGAAAGCTTGGGGTTGCAGCAGGAGTTGGCACTCCTTAAAGAGAGCGATCGCCAATACCGCCAAACCGAACAGCAGTTCCAACTCGCATCATTGGAATATGATAATTTTCAACAAAAATTTAATTTTGCTGTGGCGACTCAAGCAGCTAAACAGCAGGAATATCAAGATGCGATCGCCGAATCAGACCGTCGGCAGCAGCAGTTGCAAAGTTGTGTAAATGCGCTTTATCAAATTACCGAATATCAACCTTATGCTAACTTAGCAAAAGTCTTAGAACAAGACAAACAAGACTTGGCAAATCTGCTGAAAGTTGCCGAAAAATCATATCAAACTGCTCAAAATAAGGTTATTCAAGCCGCAGAGAGAGAGCAACAAGCTGGAGAAGCTTTTGGACAAGCCCAGGCTCATAAACAGCAGTTAAATCAGGATTGGTCAGCAAAATTAACAGCGGCTGATTTCACAGAAGAGACATTTTTAGCAGCGGTTGCGACAGTTAAGGAACAATCTGAATGGGAAAATGCTATTCGCTCTCACCGCGAATCAAAAATTCAGTTAGAGACACGGGTGAAAGATTTGAGCGAGGATATCGCAGGCAGAACTACCGATGAGAATACTTTAGCACAAGTGCGATCGGCAAAACAGACCGCCCAAGAAAACCTCAAACAAGCCAACAACAACCGCGCCGAACTGTTAGCTTGGATTCAAGTAGCAGCCCAAAATCTCGAACAAGCCGAAAGATTGTCACAGCAAATCACAAATTTCACCGAACAAGAGCAAACTTATCACACCTTAGCGCAGAACCTCAAATCCAACGAATTTCAATCTTACATTTTAGAACATTTAGAAGCAGAATTAGTTGGAAGCGCCACCTTGATTTTGCAAGAATTAACCGAAAATCGCTACAAACTAATAAACCAAGACGGCGAATACTGGGTAGCAGATAATTGGAACGGCGGCGAAGCTAGACGAGTGCGTACTCTTTCCGGTGGCGAAACCTTTGCCACTTCCTTATCAATGGCTTTAGCTTTGTCAGAAAAACTGTCTCAAGGAACTCACTTGGGTAGCTTATTTCTAGATGAAGGATTTGGCACTTTAGATACCGAAACTCTCGAAAGCGTTACTCAAATTTTAGAATCTTTGCGGCAGCGAGACAGGCTGATTGGAGTGATTACCCACGTTCGAGAATTGGGCGAAAGATTGCCCGCACAAGTTAAAGTTTCTAAATCCCCGCAAGGTTCTAAAATAGAAGTACATAGATCCTGAAGCGGAGAGGCGCGTGCGTGAAATACTAAACTTGCTTAAGGAGGTATATTATCACTAAACCTGCCCCTACAATTACCTATAATATATGATGAAAAATCACCCGAATCGAATGCAATCGGTACAGTCGCCAATAATTCCAGTAGTTGGCGAACTGATCCGCCAAAATCCGGGAACAATATCTTTAGGACAAGGCGTAGTTTACTACAATCCGCCACAAGAATCATTTGACCGAATTCCCGAATTCTTCGCAAACCCCGACAATCACAAATACAAAGCCGTGGAAGGAATTCCACAATTACAAGATTCTATCGCAGCCAAACTAAAAACCGATAACCACATAGAAATTAATAGCAAAAACTGCATTGTCGTTACCGCAGGTAGCAACATGGGATTTACCAACGCTATTCTCGCTATCACTTCAGCGGGAGACGAAGTTATTATCCAATCACCTTATTACTTCAACCACGAAATGGCGGCAATTATGGCAAGTTGCCGACCCGTGATAGTAGAAACAGACGCCAAATATCAACTTAATATCGATGCTATAAAAAAAGCCATTACTGACAAAACACGAGCCATAGTTACCATTTCGCCAAATAATCCCACTGGTGTTGTTTATTCGGTCGAAGCACTCCGGGAAGTCAACGAAATTTGTCGCCAGCACAACATCTATCACATCAGCGATGAAGCTTATGAATATTTTACTTATAACGGCGTCAAACACTGTTCGCCCGCCGCTTTTCCCCACAGCAGCGAACATACAATTTCTCTGTTTAGCCTCTCCAAAGCCTACGGTTTTGCGAGTTGGCGGCTCGGGTATATGGTAATCCCAGAACACTTGCTCGTTTCAGTGAGAAAAATTCAAGATACAATCTTAATTTGTCCCCCAGTAATTTCTCAATATGCAGCGCTGGGAGCCTTGCAAGTTGGTAGAGGTTACTGCGATAATTACGTAAGGGCGATCGCATCTGTGCGACAACTCGTATTAGACGAACTCAATAGCATCCAAGGTTTGTGTACAATTTCCCCGGCCGCTGGAGCATTCTACTTTTTCTTGAAAGTTGATACTGAAATCGATACAATGGAATTAGTAGAAAAATTAATTCGCGAATATCACGTAGCGGTGCTTCCCGGTACAACCTTCGGCATGGATAGCGGCTGCTATTTGCGTGTTGCTTACGGTGCTTTGGAGAAAGCAACCGCCACCGCAGGTATTAGGAGATTAGTTAAAGGTTTGAAGACAATTTTAAACAAGTAAAATAGGAAATTTAAAAATGGTTGCCACTAACTTAAAAGCAAATACAAATATCCAAGATACCTCCGCTGCAAAACTGGCAGACTTGCGCGATTTGATGGCAGATTATGAATTAGATTGCTATTTCATCCCAGCGGTTGACGAACACTTAAATTTATCAGTTCCAGCAGCCAAGCAGCGGCGAGCTTGGATGTGCGGTTTTACGGGTTCTGCTGGTGATTTATTGGTTGGTAAAGATGCCGCTTGGTTGTTTGTGGATTCCCGCTATTACGAACAAGCCGAGTTGCAAGTCGATACTGGAATTATTCAAATATCGAAACTCGGCTTAGAAGGAAATTTAACCTTAATTGAAACTTTAGAAAAACTGGCGGTAGAATCGGCAGAAAAATCCACAAAAGTTCGCCTGGGTTTTGACCCGTTTACAGTAGCGACAGAGCAATATCAAAATTGGGTGAAAAAATTCGCGAATGCGGAGATTGATCTCATACCAATCCGGGAGAATTTGACAGACAAAGTGCGATCGCAAACTCCTTGGCAAACAGCAGAGACTTTACCCGCGATTGATGCAGCTCCCATATTTAGCTTACCTGTATCCCTGACCGGAGAAACCGCCGCCGAAAAATTAGCCAGAGTCAGGGAAGCGATGCAAAAAGCCAACATCGATGTGCTTCCGATTACCAACCTGAATCAAATAGCGTGGCTGTTCAATCTCCGAGGCTCGGATATTCCCCACATTCCTATTTTCATCTCCTATGCCATTGTCACCACAGATTCAGCGTTTTTGTTTACAAATCCCGAACGAATTTCACTAGAAATTAAGCAAGAATTGCGGGCGGATGTAACTTTGCTTCCCTACGCCGACTATCCGCATACATTGGAAACTTGCGTAAATTTGCCAAATAAAGTTCGGGTACTTTTAGACCCGAAACACAGCACAGCAGGCACGTACCAGTTAATCTTAAACCAGCAAGAAGCGCAGTTCTACAACATCGAAATAGTTTTTGAGACGCATCCGGTAGAAGGGATGAAAGCTCGCAAAAATCCCGTAGAAATTGAGCAGATGCAATCAGCTAATTTCAAAGCAAGTCGAGCGAAAACTTTGACTTTAAAGTGGTTGAGAGAACAGCTAGAAAATGGTAATGTAGTGACAGAGTTTGATGTCAAAGAAAGCATCGAAAAATTTTACCAGCAAGAAACAGATTTTCAGACTTTAACTTTTAGAACGATCGCAGGTGCGGGAGCCAATAGCTCGATCGTACATTACGGAACCCCCAGCCCAGAAATAACGTTAAAACCGGGGGAACTGCTGCTGCTTGACTCAGGAGCGCAATATTTAGCAGGTACAACCGACGATACGAGAACAATAAGTATCGGAGAACCGACGGCGCTACAAATAGAACACTACACAACAGTCTTAATCGCGCACATCAACTGTGCAATGCAGCAATTCCCCAAAGGAACAACGGGAGCGCAATTAGATGCGATCGCCCGTGCGGTATTATGGCAACAACAGCTAGACTACGGACACGGTACAGGGCACGGAGTCGGCGCGTTTTTAGCCGGTCACGAAGGGCCCAACGGCATCAGCAAATCTGTGCAGTATCCCCTGGAAGCCGGAATGGTAACTAGCATCGAACCTGGATATTACGAACCGGGATGGGGCGGAATTCGCATCGAAAATCTCTATGTTGTCAGGGAAATGCCATCAAAAAACGCTACGGTTTGGTACGGATTTGAACCGCTGACGTATATTCCGTTTGAGCGCAAATTAATAAATGTCGATCGACTGTCAAAGACTCAACTAGCGTGGTTGAATAATTATCATGCTGCTGTAGTCGAGAAACTGGAACCCGTACTTGATGCAGCAACAATTGAATGGTTGAAAAAAGCTTGCGCTGCGTTAGGTTAAGCCTTGTAATTTGTCGCACATTTAACTTGTGCACCTATTTTTCGGGGAACTCTTGTGGGGTGGATACGCGAGGCCGCCCCAAAGGTACAAACAAAATAGCACCTATCAGATAGGGACACGGCACTGCCGTGTCCCTACTGTATTTAATGCGATATTTAATCCGATTGAAAACTGCTATAAAGCTGGTGACAGGATTTGAACCTGCGACAGGCTGATTACAAATCAGCTACTCTACCAACTGAGTTACACCAGCAGTGAAACTTAATATAGCAAACTTATAGTCATCAGCGCAACCCCCCCAGCCAATTTTTTTTTCAGATTCCCCCAAAAGCTCTCCCCGCAAGGGCGGAACAAAAATGCTCTTCCTCTGAGCAATGCCCGATGCTTTTGGGCCCAGTCACTAATCGCAGCGCCAAATCTTAATCGTCTGATCCGCACTGCCACTGGCTAGCAAATTGCCCGAAGGTGCGATCGCCACCGAGTACACCGTACCCGAATGTCCCTGAAGAGCGCTCAACAACTCCCCCGTCTGCAAATTCCAAATATTAATAGTATTATCATCACAGCCACTAACCAAAGTCAAACCGTCCCCACTGATAGCAACCGAATCGCCTCGACTCACATAATTCTGCAAAATATGCAGCGCCTCATTCGTTCCTAAATTAGTTACACCCTTTCCCTTCGCATAATTAGTATTTAAAATCCGCAACAAACGGCCCGTGTGCAAATTCCGCAGCTTAATCGTATAATCATTGCTGACGCTAGCAAGAATCTGACCGTCTGGGGCGATCGCCACAGAATTCACCCCAACATTCAATCCCGAAAGAGTCCGCAGCAACTTGCCGCTTTCCACATCCCAAACCTTGCTCGTCGCATCCGAACTGCCACTCGCCAATATTTTACCGTCCGGGCTAAAAACCACCGCATTCACATTGTCAGAATGACCCCTCAAAGTCCGCAGCAACTCACCACTCCGCAAATTCCAAAGCTTAATCGTATTATCAGCCCCGCCGCAGCTAGCAATTACCAGGCGCTTCGGATTAATCGCCACCGAATTCACCTCCATAGAATGTCCCGGAAAAGTACACAGCAAATCACCGCTGTGCAAATTCCAAAACTTAATTGTTTCGTCCGAACTGCCACTGACCAACATTTTCCCGTCAGAGCTAATAGCAACCGAATTTACGCGATCGGAATGTCCCGTCAGAGTGCCAATTAATTCCGCCGTTTCTAAATTCCAAATCTTAATAGTTTTATCCCAACTACCGCTAGCCATAATTTTACCGTCAGGGCTAATCGCCAGAGAATTCACAAACGATGAATGTCCAGGCAGCGTATATACACACCGCCATTTCTGATGTTTTAATTTGTGAGCTAATTCCTTCACCCGCTTAGCTGCCGCCTCAGATTCCTCTCTGCGTTTGAGTTCAGCCTCTTCCAAACGCTGGCGTTCCGCCTTAGCTTTCGCCTCTCGCAGCGCCAGCCGCCGCATCTCTCCCTTATAAACTATTCGCTGTTGCTCCTGAATTTCTTTAAGAGTTTCAATATACGGTTGTGCCCAATCTTTAGAAAACCATTCCTGAGCAAATTCCCCCTCTAATTTAAATAACTGAGGTTCGTGAGTAAAATCGATATTTAAATAATACAAATCAGCTAAAAAAGCCGCCAATAACTTGTGAATAGTCACAATTATTTGCCTAATAATCCGCAGACTCAGCTTTTTGTCTTTCCCCTCCGCCTCCAAGTGGTGATAAACTTCTTCCCAATTCCAAGGCTGCATTGCCACTAGAGAAACGCTCTGATTGATGACTCCCCAAAAACCCACATGAAAATTAACTTCATAATCGCTGATATCGCTGTACAGTATAGCTGTCGGTACGGGAGACAACACTGTCTGCAACCGCTCCACATCAATATCAGAAATCGCTTTTTTGAAATAGTCTCCGTAAAACTGAACCGGGCATAAATCTCCATGGGGGGGGTAGTGCTGGTTCAAAAAAGCTCTTAACTTAGCCGGCAGCTCGATATTCAGATTGTGGCGGAACGAATCAGGGCAATCTTGGCTAATTTTTGCGGGAGCAACTAACAGCAGCAATCGGTGCTGCTGCTGCTGCAAAATCTGTTCAGTTTCCTGCCTGCTCAAATTAGAAAACCAGTTGTCCCTGTCCCAAATAGTTTGAATTTCGCTCAGCTTAACTCGAATTGCTTCTGATTGAAACTCCCGCATTAAGTCGCGGCAAAGCCGGCTAATTGCCCGCTTATCTCTTACTTCTTGTGCCTTAATTCGATTAGCCCGTTCTTCCTTTACCCTTTCTTCTGCGCCCGCGAGGGCGATTAATTCTTGTTCTCTTGCCTGCTGACGCTGCAAATATTTCATTTGTGCTTTAATCCAGCGAGGGTCTTTTTTGATTTGCTGGTTTAAAGCTGAAGAACCAGAAGGTTCAATTTCTGCATAGCGTTCGTTGACAGCGCTTGCTCCCAATCTTTCTCCCAATTCAGAGGCTACAGGCTTCAACAGTTCAATTAGGGTGTCTGAGACTGGGCGGGGTAAGGACATACCAGTTAAAACTTTTTCTTAGTTAAGGACGATCGCGCGAGTCAGGCATATCTCGCTGGGGCGGCGACTCTTGGCAGGGCTATTACATTTGGGCGATCGGCCGATGGTAGTCGTAGGGCGTATCGTGCAGCCGCGCAAGTTGACCACCTTAACTCAATTATAGTATTTATACACTTTACATTTTACCCCAAATCTGGATCGAAAGCACCGATGGAAAAGACTTCAGGATATGCGATCGACCCTGAGTTCCTCCAATTCATTTTTTTTGTTGCCTTTTGACTCGCTCTTGTCTATAATCATACTTCACAACCATAATTACGGTATTCCGACCCAATAACCGTACTTTCTCGCTTAGGAACAAATATAATGAGTCCGTGGCAACGCCTAAATCAACACCTTCGCTGGCGACAACAGTCATCAGCCAGCACAAATCAATCATTTACTGCCCTGAAAAGATTTGTGTCCCTATTTTTAGTCGGAATAACATTAAGTCTCGCCGTTGCATCCTGCGGCCAAGGAAGCACCAACAACCCCGCAGCCACTCCAGGCGGTGCTACTCCAGGCGGTGCTAGCCCAGCAGCCAACAAAGGCAACGTAGAATTAACCCTAGTATCCTTCGCCGTCACCAAAGCCGCCCACGAAGCCATAATTCCCAAATTTGTAGAACAGTGGCAAAAAGAAAAGGGTCAAACCGTCACTTTTAACCAAAGCTACGGCGGTTCCGGTTCCCAAACTCGGGCCGTAATTGACGGTTTAGAAGCAGACATCGTACACCTAGCCCTCGCCCTCGATACCGCAAAAATCGAAAAAGCTGGACTCATTGAGCCCGGGTGGGAAAAAGAAGTCCCCAACGAAGGCATAGTCAGCAAATCCGTAGGAGCAATAGTCACCCGCGAAGGCAATCCCAAAAACATCAAAACCTGGGAAGATTTAAGCCAAGACGGAGTAAAAGTGATTACTGCCGATCCTAAAACATCAGGCGTTGCCCGTTGGAATTTCCTCGCACTTTGGGGTTCGGTTGTTAAAACCGGAGGAGACGAAAGCAAAGCATTAGACTTTACTAGCAAAGTCTACAAAAACGTCCCGATTCTGACTAAAGATGCCCGCGAAGCCACTGATGTATTTTTCAAACAAGGGCAAGGCGACGCCTTAATTAACTACGAAAACGAGATTCTTCTGGCAGGTGAGAAAGGCGAAAAACCGACTTATACTATTCCCGAAGTCAATGTTTCGATCGACAATCCGATTGCCATCGTCGATAAAAACGTTGATAAACACGGTACTCGCGAAGTCGCCGAAGCATTTGTCAAGTTTCTCTACACCCCAGAAGCTCAGCGAGAATTTGCCAAAGTAGGCTTCCGCCCAGTAGATGCGACAGTAGCGGCAGAACCAGAATTTGTCAAAAAATATGCCCCCATCAAAACCCTATTTACAGCTCAAGACTTAGGAGGGTGGAAAGATATTCAGCAGAAATTCTTCGATGACGGAGCTGTTTTTGACAAAATCCAAGGTTCAATTAAACAGTAAAAAAACAGAATGCTCAGAGCCCCGACTTCCCGGAAGTTGTCGGGGCTCTAAAAGATTCACTATTCTTGACAACTCAAAACTATTCACTTATGGCTGTATCATCTCCAACCAGCAACCCTGAGTCTCCGCTCGAAAATATCAAAAAGGCGATCGGCAAAATCACATTACCTTGGGGAATCACCCTAGGCTACCTCAGCTTAATGCTATTGCTTCCAGTTGCAGCAATGCTGCTGAAAGCCAGCACAGCAAACCCCGCCGAATTTTGGGCAATTGCCACCAGTCCGATCGCTCTTTCCGCCTACGATGTCACCTTCTTTACGGCTTTAATGGCGGCATTAATTAACGGAGTATTCGGCACATTAATTGCCTGGGTATTAGTCCGCTACGACTTTCCCTTAAAACGGGTTGTCGATGCAGCAGTCGATTTACCTTTTGCACTGCCCACCTCCGTCGCCGGTTTAACCCTCGCCACAGTTTACAGCGATAACGGCTGGATCGGCGGGCTGTTTGCACCCTTGGGAATCAAGATCTCATTTACTCGCTTGGGCGTAGGAATAGCCATGATCTTTATTTCCTTGCCCTTTATCGTGCGGACTGTACAGCCAGTTTTAAACGAGATGGAAAAAGACATCGAAGAAGCAGCTTGGTGCTTGGGTGCTTCTCAATTTCAAACTTTCTGGCGAGTAGTTTTACCCCCGTTATTTCCGTCTATTTTAACCGGAGTTGCCCTCGGATTTTCGCGAGCCGTTGGTGAATATGGCTCTACTGTAATTGTAGCTTCTAACATACCCTTCAAAGATTTAATCGCGCCCGTATTAATTTTTCAAAGATTGGAACAGTACGACTATGCAGGAGCAACAGTTATCGGCACTATCCTGTTAGGTATTTCTCTGGCAATGCTGTTCGCAATTAATCTATTACAAGCATGGAGAAGACGCTATGACGGCTAATATCAATTCACCCGCTGATTACAAATTTCCGCCTGCGGGTTCTAGTCGGAGTCAGGAGAAAGCCTGGGTAAAACCAACTTTAATTGGAATTGCGAGCGGCTATCTTGCTCTCGTCTTATTCATCCCCATGCTCAACGTTTTTTACCAAGCTTTCCGCAAAGGATTTGAACCATTTCTTTCTAACTTAACCTCGCCAGATTTTCTGCATGCAGCCCAACTTACCCTGATAATTTCTCTGATAGTTGTGCCTGTAAATACAGTTTTTGGTTTGTGTGCAGCCTGGGTAATCGGCCGCAATAAATTTCCCGGTCGCACGCTATTAATCAGCATTTTAGACGTGCCGTTTGCCATATCACCCGTAGTTGCAGGTTTAATGATTGTACTGCTTTACGGTCGGGTGGGATGGTTCGGGCCGTGGCTGGAGGGGGCTAATATCAAGGTTATTTTTGCCTTCCCTGGAATGGTACTGGCTACTGCTTTTGTTACCTTGCCTTTTGTGGCCCGCGAAGTAATTCCCGTTTTGGAAGAAGTCGGTACAGATCAAGAAGAGGCAGCTAAAACTTTGGGAGCAAATGACTGGCAAATTTTCTGGAATGTCACCCTTCCCAGTATTCGCTGGGGATTGCTTTACGGAGTAATTTTGACCAATGCTAGAGCAATGGGAGAATTTGGAGCCGTCTCTGTGGTCTCGGGAAATATTGCTAAAAAAACGCAAACTTTGCCTTTGTTTGTAGAGGATGCTTACAAGCAGTATGCGACACAAGCCGCATTTTCAGCGGCGGTAATTCTAGGTTTTTTAGGAGTTATTACCCTTGTGCTTAAGGAGATTTTGGAACGAAAAACTAGCATTAAGGAGGTTGAAGAATAATCATCAGTTATTAGGCTGTAGGCTATATGCAGTTGTTAGTCATTAGTAGGGTGCGTGGCTATCGACAATCAGCTTGGAAGCTCGAAAACCTCGCAGATCCGCACTCTACAAGATATTGGTGCAAAATGTAAACTCAAAGAAACATTAGGAGGCCCAAATGTTAGCTCACAACACTAGCGAATCTGAATTTGAGGCGATCGGCAATTTTCACAGAACCCAAGAATCTGATATCCCCCAATCTGATAGCGGTGACAGCAGACCAACTCAAACCCGCATTCGCATTCGTGTTCCTAAAGAGTACCATCAGGAACCTGTGATCTCTAACTTGATTTCTGAATACGGTTTGACGGTGAATTTTAATGCAGCTTTGTTAGGTGTCAAAACTTTAGATGATGGCTGGTTTGATTTGGAACTTAACGGTACAAGTAAACAGATTGAAAGTGCTCTGCTTTATCTCAATGATTTAGATGTGGAAATCTGGAGCAATTCCAATAATCCCGATGAAGAAACTTGGTAATTAGTGAGTCTTGCACGCACCAACTTGAAATAGTTAATACTCGGTACTGACAGGCAGAATTTTATTTATTCTAGCCTGTTTATTGAGTCTAACAGGCTCCAGGAATGTTAGTCATGAGTCACCATATCTATTCCTGTAAAATTACCGTTATCACGCTTCTAGTTAGGAATGCAAGTCCTCATAAAACTCAGAGGACTTGTATTGCTTACTACCAAGCAATTTGATTGCGGTTGTTAGATTGCACATACATATCATTCAGCAGCCAACCACTACCAAATAATATCAGCTTACAGCTAATAATCGTGATTGATAACTCTTGACTCACAAATATCGATGGTCATCAGTTAACTATTAGATTGACATTTTTTATAAAATCTGGTAATTTCTCCATCTCGGGCAGATCAATAAACAGCGCACAAATCTTCTCCAACATTATTGGAACAGCCGGAACAATATCTCCCTTTAAAACTTCTAAACAATCAAACTAACTCAGTTAGGGCAGGGAAGCATAAAAAAACGTTTTTGTCAATATTCAATTTAGGTGAAAGTTAGGGGCGCTCCTCTTCGAGGGCTTCGCCAACGACTCTCATCTGCAGCAGAAAAGCTCGATCGCTGTTGCGGTTGGTTTGTGATATGAATTTGATGTGTGCGTGTACCAGGAGGATTTGAACGTGGAACTTTATAAAGAACGGAAACACCAGATAGTTTTTGCAGATTCACAAGTTAAAGATTGCGAAAGTTTAACAGAAACGGTCAATCCCGATACAGAAATTGTTATTCTGAAAGCCGATCGCGACGGCATTGAGCAAATCGCCGAAACACTTAAACAGCGGCAAAACATTGCAGCCCTCCACATTTTGTCTCACGGCGCAGCAGCCAGCTTGCAACTGGGAGCAACAGAACTAAATCTCAGCAACATTGAAAGCTACCGCAATTATTTAGAAACATGGTTTGCTTTGCCAACAACTGAGGCAAACTCTAACTCTCCAATTACAGCTAAACCCGAAATTCTGCTTTACGGTTGCAACGTCGCCGCCACAGAAGCCGGTGTGGCTTTCGTGGAAAGGCTGAGCCAGCTCACGGGTGCAAATATTGCCGCTTCCGATAACTTGACCGGCAGTGCGGCACTGGGTGGAGACTGGGAACTCGAAGTAACTACGGGAAACATTGAAACACCTTTGGCTTTTTCTGCGGAGGCGAGGGAAGCTTACAGTGCAGTTTTAGTCGCCACATTTGGCGAACTGCGCGATAAGATTCTGGTGGCAAATGTTTTGACCGACACCGACACGATTGCCATCACTGGCGACATCACCTTCGCCCCCGGAGAAGTTCTGCCCAGAATTACTAACCCCATCACGTTGACCGGTGGCGGTTTCACCCTAAATCTCAACACTAACCGGGGCTTCTCTGTAGACAGCGGTGCTGCTGTCAGCATTTCTAACCTGACAATTGCCAACGGTAGCGCTGTGGGTGGTGCCGGTACAGCCGGCGGTGGCGGTGGGGCCGGCATGGGAGGCGCACTATTTATCAACAACGGAGCTGTCACAGTTAACAGCGTGACCTTTACTGCCAACACCGCTACAGGAGGCGCTGGGGCAGCAGCGGTAGCCCCAGCGGGTGCTGGTGGCAGCGCTGATTTTGGCACCCTCTTCGGTGGCACTGCTGGCTTCAACTTCACAACTGCGGGCGGTCCTGGTGCTGCTGGTACTGCTACTGCACCCAACGCTGGCAGTGGTGGCGCTGGCGTTAACAATACTTTTGGAGCGGGCGTTCCCGGCGGCCAAGGCGGTCCGGGCGGTCCCGGTGGCATCACTACCTTCGCAGGCGGTACTGGCGGCGCAGGCGGCGCAGGCGGTAGCGGTGCGGTAGGCGTCCTCGGCGGTGGGGGCGGTGCTGGCGGTGATGGCGGTGCTGGCGGTACTGGAGTTGTTGGCAACGGCGCTGGCGGGGCTGGGGGTGCAGGCGGTGCTGGTGGCTTTGGTGGCGGTGGCGGCGCAGGCGGTTTTGGTGGTACTGCTACTGCCCCTGCTGCGGTCGGTGCGATCGGCAACGGCGGTGTCGGCGGCTTCGGTGGCGGAGGCGGCAGCGGTACCGCAGGCGGAGCCAGCACGCCTCTCGGAGCTTTTACCCCGGGCGGCGCCGGCAGCGCAGCCGGTGGCGGCGGCGGTGCTGGTTTGGGAGGCGCAATTTTTGTTAATGCTGGCAGTTTGACCCTGAACAACAGCACTTTGTTCAACAACACAGCAACGGGAGGCGCGGCTGGCGGTGCGGGGGCGACACCGGGACAGGCTGCGGGGGCCGCGATTTTTGTCAACAACGGCGCTATAGCAACTCTGACTAACAACACCATTACTAGCAATAGTGCTGGTACAGATCCTGCTGTTGCCAACGGCGGGGGGATTGCGACGAATGGCGGTACTGTGAATGTCCTAAATTCGATCGTCGCAGGCAATCTTGGCGGCGCAAGTCCCGACGTGTTCGGGGCATTCGCTGCCACCAGTATCAACAATTTGATCGGGAATCTTGCTGGCAGCACTGGCTTCGCAGCCACCCAGCAACTGACCGTTCCTCTAGCAAATGTCATCGCCCCTACCCCAGGATTGAACCAGGCTACAGGCGTTCCCCTGACTTATGCTTTGGCTGACAGCACTGGGATTCCCAATCCGGCGATCGATACTGGGGATGCCACGGCTGCGGCTGCTGCTGGCGCGACTGACCAGCGGGGTGCTGGCTTTCCTCGGACGATCGGCGCTAGTGTTGATATCGGTGCTTATGAATACGGCCCGATCGTCACAGGGGTTAAATTCAACGACCTTAACGGGGATAGCCTGCAAGGTGCCGCGGCGACTGAACCAGGTCTTCCCGGCTGGGTGATTTCTGTAGGCACGAAGAGCGCTACTACCGCAGCCGACGGCACTTACATCCTCCGCGACGTAAAAACAGATACTCCGATTACAGAAGCCGCGCCCGCTGGAACGCCTGAGAATGCTTGGGTGCAGACCCTCGGCCCGACTCCGGCAAATACGGGTATTGTTAATGTCACCGGTGCCAACTTCGGCAACTTCCAACGGACATCGATCGCGGGCAAAACCTACACCGATCTCGCGGGCAACGGCTTCACGCCCGATGACACCGTATTAAACGGCGTCACGGTCAACCTCTACAAAGACACCAACGCCAACGGTACGCTAGAAGTCGGCACAGATACTGTTGTCGGCACTGCACAAACCACTGCAGGAGCCGGAGATTACACATTTGCTGATATCGGCCCCGGCAATTACCTGATACAAGCCACGGCCCCAGCCAACTCCAGCATCTCTTTCCCCGCTGCCGCAATTCTCGTTAGCGCCCAAAGCGGTACTCCCGTCACCGCCCAAAACTTCGGCGTTTTCCAAAACATCACCGTCAGCGGCACCAAATTCACCGACCTCACAGGCAACGGCTTCTCTGCTGATGACACGCCGCTCAACGGCACCACCGTTCGCTTGTTCAAAGATACTAACAATAACAGCACTTTAGATACAGGCGACGCGGAAATCGCGTCTCAAGTTACAGGCACCGCACCTGCGGCTGCTGGCACTTATAGCTTTGCCAACGTCGGCTCCGGTAGGCACTTTGTGAGAGAAGACGTACCGACTGGTTTCTCACAAACCGCAGGCCCGACTTTTTATCCAATTAACCCAGTCAGTGGCACAAACATTACGGCTCAAGACTTCGGCAACTTCCAGTTGGGCAAAATCAGCGGGATTAAATTTAACGATCTCAACAAAAATGGCATCCAAGAAGCGCCAGCAGAAGAACCCCTAGGAGGCTGGACAATCTACCTGGATGCCAACAACAACGGCGTCCAAGACGCAGTAGCCGCCGAAACAGGCACTAACGCCGCCGTCACCGATGTCGCCGGTAACTACCAGTTCACCAACTTGCCAGCCGGCACTTATACAGTGCGGGAAGTGCCACAAACAGGCTGGACGCAAACTGTACCCCCGGTCAATGCAGCTACGCCTACTCTTCCCGGCGCGTTTACGATCGCCGTCACCAGTGGCACAGACTCCCAAAACAACAATTTCGGCAACTTCAAGCCCAACTCGATAAGTGGTCTGAAGTTCAATGACCTCAACAACAACCGGGTACAAGATACCGGGGAACTAGGGCTTGCCAATTGGCAATTCTTCCTAGATACCAACGATAACGGCACTCTCGACACCGGGGAACCGAACACCCTCACCGATGCCACAGGCAACTACAAATTCCTCGATTTGTCAGCAGGAACCTACAAGGTGCGGGAAGTGTTGCAGCCTACTTGGACGCAAACTACCCCCGACCCGGATGACATCACTGTCACCAGCGGTCAAGACATCGCTAATATCAACTTTGGCAACTTCCAGTCGAGCACAATCAGCGGTCAAAAATTCAATGACCTCAACAACAACGGCGTTAAGGATGCCGGAGAATTGGGGCTGGGTAACTGGCAAATATTCCTCGACAGTATCAATCCCGATGGCATCTTTCAGCAGGGCGAACCGACTACCATCACTGATGCAGCGGGCAACTACACTCTCCGAGATATACCCGCAGGTACTTACCAGGTAAGGGAAGTCCAGCAAAACGGCTGGACGCAGACGACCCCTAACCCCGCCCCCGTTACGGTTAATCCCTCCGATAACATCACGGGCATTGACTTCGGCAACTTCCTGCCCCAACCCGGAGCGATCCAAGGTCTGAAGTTCCAAGACACCAACAACAATGGCACTCAGGATGCTGGAGAACCGGGTTTACCCAACTTCCAAATTCAGTTAACCAATGTTGTAGCTGGAACTGCTCCTGCTCCTGTTACTACTACCACAGACAACAGTGGTAACTACCTGTTCGCAAACCTAACGCCGGGAACCTACCGTGTCCGGGAAGTCAACCAAACTGGGTTTACCCAAAGCACACCCCAACCCGCCGACATCACCCTAACTTCGGGCGCTATTGTCACTGGCATCAACTTCGGGAACTTCCCAGCGCCGACGCCGACTCCGCCGACGCCGACTCCGACCCCGCCACCACTACCACCTGTACCGACGCCGACACCTGCACCTGCACCGGCGCCGACACCTGCACCTGCACCGGCGCCGACACCTGCACCTGTACCGACGCCGACACCGACGCCTGCACCTGTACCGACGCCGACACCGACGCCTGCACCTGTACCGACGCCGACTCCTGCACCTGTACCGACAGATTTGGTTTGCCCTGAGAACTTCCCCAGAATCGCTACTCCCAATGAACCCGGCACTTCTTCAGCGGGTAATGTGATCAATGGTCCTAACGGCGACGATACGATCGTGGGTAGTGCCGGCAGTGACTCTATCTTCGGATTGGGCGGCAACGATTTGATCTTTGGCCGAGGGGGCGGTGACTACATTAATGGCAATACGGCCAACGATACTGTCTACGGAGGCATCGATAGCGATACTCTCTTCGGTGGCAAAGGGTTTGACCTGATTTTTGGCGATCGCGGTAACGATACGATTTATGGCAATCGTGGCAATGACTCTCTTTCTGGCGACGAAGGCAATGACTTATTGTACGGGGGCAAAGCCGAGGACGTAATTTTGGGAGGCGCTGGCGACGATGTGCTATTTGGCGATCAAGGCAATGACACTCTCTGCGGCGGCGAGGGTAACAATACCTTAATTGGCGGCAGCGGCGATGATTTGCTCTTTGCTGACACCGGCGATAACTTGCTCTTTGGCGGCATTGGCAGCGATACCTTCGTCGGTGGCAGTGGCAGCAATGGCTTTGTCTTGTCAGCGGGCGGAGGAATTGACACCATTATCAACTTCACCGCAGGAGTTGATTCGATCGGGTTGCTCGGAGGCTTGGACTTCAATCAACTGTCATTGACCGAAACTAATGGCTCGACGGCGATCGGAATCGCCAACAGCGACCAGATTTTGGCTATAGTGACGGGCGTACAGCCGAGCCAGTTATCGGCTCAGAGTTTTAGCTTGCTGGTTTAGTCTGCAGATAAAACTCGGCAGTTGCAACAGATCCTACACTTGCCTGTCGGCCCACCAGAGACGGACTAACTGAAAGCAGAGCCTCGAAACCCATGCTTCGAGGCTTTGCCAAAGAAGGGGAACGAATTCCGTTCCCCTTCTTTGGTCAAATTTGTTCGAGATATTTCAGCAAGTCGGCCATTTCTTGCGGACTCGGCTGAAACTGCGGCATTGGTGGGGTTTGCCCGCTGGTGACTTGCCGGATCAGATCGAATTCGGATTTGCGCTCGGACACTCCGTGCAAGTTGGGCCCGACTTGACTGTCTGAAACGGATATGTGACAGCCCGCACAGTTCATTTGAAAGATGGCAGAACCCTGAAACGGGTTGCCCGTGAGGGATAGTACGCTTTTGACGTAAGGATCGGCGACTTGAAACTGACGAATTGCGATCGTTGCCAAGATGATGGCAAGCAACACCGCTACCCCAAATATGGCTAGTCGCTCGATCGGGTTTTTAATTTCATTCCTGGCAAGTTGGTTATTCAAAGGAGTGCTATTAAAAATAGTATCTACAAGAAAATTTATTTCTCATAACATAGCTTAATCGTTCGCAGCGGGGAGAGCAAGATCTCATACTCCCGGAAGGGCGTTTTTTGGAAAATTCATCTGTGTAAGTGCTGGTAATATTAAAAATAGGTTGTTAAATCTTAACGTTAAGGAGATCTCATGGTAGAACCGCTGCTTTCAGGTATTGTTCTGGGCCTAATCTTTGTTACTCTGTCGGGGCTGTTTTTTGCTGCTTATCAGCAGTACAAGCGCGGCGATCAGTTGGGTATCAATAAGTAAAAGGGGCTACAGTCCCTCACTCAGGCTGTCAGGGGGAGGGGGAATTGGGAATTGGGCATGGGGCATGGGGCATTAATCTACCTACTGACTTCTTCCTTCTTCCCTCTTCCTTCTTCCTTCTTCCCTCGTTAAAGATATCGATCGAGAATAGCAGCAGTTTCCAGACCTGTTTTTTCCCAGCTAAATTGTTTTGCTCTGGCTAAACCGAGCTCCCGCAAGTGCGCTCGAACTTTGGCATCGACTGCAAGCTGGTGCATAGCAGAGGCAATTTCTTCGACGCTGTAGGGGTTTACTAATAATGCTGCACCCCCAGCCACTTCGGGCATTGAAGACAGGTTAGAAGTGATTACAGGAGTGCCGCAGGCCATGGCTTCGAGCACGGGGAGTCCGAATCCTTCCCAAAGACTGGGGAAAACCAGGGCGATCGCTTGGTTGATGACTTTGGGCAAGTCGGCTGCGGGGAGGTAATCTAGGAATTTTACTCGATCGACCAACCCCAATTCTTGAACTTGCGCCTTCAGCAATGGCGTATAGCGTTTGTCTTCCGAACCTGCTATCCACAATTCGTACTCGGAATTCTGCTGCAAAGCAGCAAACGCTGTTACCACTCGCTGCACATTTTTATATGGATTGTGGCGCCCGATATAAAGAAAATAATTGCTTGTTGGTAAGTCTAGAAAACGAAAAAAACTGGTATCGTATCCGGGGAAAATTGGCGTAATTAAATTAGTAGGAATATTGCAAAAATTAGTGATATCTTTGGCAGTTGATTCAGAGTCGCAAATGACGTGTTGAGCCTGTCGCAGCACTTGGGGAATGTAGTAGCGGTGATAAGGTGTCAGAGGATCGAAGCGGCGGGGAAATCGCAGCGCTATTAAGTCATGTACTGTAATTATATAGCGGCAACCTGCAAATAAAGGAGCTTCGGGAATTGGCGAAAATAACAGGTTAGATTTTAGCTGCTTGTAAATTTTGGGAAGTTGAGTTTGTGTCCACAGCAATCGGTTGATGTGTCCTTTGGTTCCTTGTTCTGGTGTGAGATTGGCGGGAATTTGGTAGCAGTTACTATTGGGAAAATTTTCGGCTGTTAGTAATGTTGGATTGAGGGGTTTTAGATGGGGAAATAGGTTTTTGGCGTAGATCGCTAAGCCAGTTGGTTTGGAAATTAGGAAAGAAAGGTTGATCAGTAAGTTAGATTGGGAATTGGGCATGGGATAATATGTAGATTGCGGTTTTTTGGTGGGAGTTTTTTTAACCGCAGACGGCGCAGAGGACGCAGAGAGGAGAAAGGAAGAGAGGGATATTTAAAGATATTGCTGTAAGATGTTGGCGGTTGCTTTTCCGGTTTTATTCCAGCTAAATTGAGATGATCTGGCTAAACTAGCAGTTTTTAAGTTCGATCGCACTTTTGAATCTGTGGCTACTGTTTGCATGGCTTCGGCTATTTCTCCGACGCTGTAAGGATTGACTAATAATGCCGCATCTCCGGCTACTTCTGGCATCGATGATAGGTTGGATGTGATGACTGGTGTGCCGCAAGCCATTGCTTCTAAAATTGGTAAGCCGAATCCTTCCCACAGTGTAGGGAAAACTAGGGCGATCGCCTGATTCATCAGTACGGGCAATTGAGAATAGGGAACGTAACCGAGAAATTTTACCAAAGATTGTAAACCTAATTGTTCAACTTGTGCTGTCAACTGCGGCGTGTAGGCATTGGGAGGCCCTGCTAGCCACAATTCGCAATTTGCGCGATCGGGCAAACTCGCAAATGCAGCAATTAATCTTTCTAAGTTTTTGTAAGGATCGTGTCTGCCCGTATAAAGAAAATAATTTTTGGCGGGCAAGTCGAGATATCTAAAATTAATATTATCGCAAGCTAGGGGAATTGCGGTCATATTTTTAGGCGGAATTTGGTAAAAATTAGCAACATCTGCCGCCGTTGCTTGAGAATCGCAAATAATGTGTTCTGCTTGCCCCAAAACCTGCGGTATGTAGTAGCGGAAATAAGCTGTTAAACGAGAAAACCGTCGGGGAAATCGCAAAGGAATTAAATCGTGAACTGTGACGATGTAGCGGCAGCCGGAATACAAAGGTGCTTCAGGAATTGGGGAAAACATGAGGGTGGACTGCAATTTTTTGTAAATTTTAGGTAACTCAAACTGAGTCCACAGCAGCCTGTTAATTTGTCCTTTAGGGCCGCGATTCGGTGTCAGAGTGTCGGGGATTTGATAGCAAGTATAATTTTCAAGTTGCTGGGAAGCGAGTAATGTTGGTTCTAGCTGTTGCAGTTGCGGGAAAAGATTAGCGGCGTAAGTCCCGATTCCCGTTGGTTCGGGTGTTAAGAATGATAAATTGATTAAAAGTGGGTTAGACACGCTTGAATTAGCCTTTAAGTTCGATCGAGCATTTGAGCTATATCGGCAGGATTTGGCAGCCGAATTGTAGCATACTCTTGGTGAATAATCTCAAAAAAACTATTGACTTTTTTATCGAAATGTGCAAGTCTAAACTTCTGACTGCGTTGCTGTGCGCCAGCTTGAAGTTCTGCTAGCAAATCGGGATTAACAATTAGTTGATGTGAATGCTGGCAAAGTTCCTCAACGGTATTGAACAAAAAGCCCGATCGCCCATGTTCGACAATTTCCGGTTGGCCGCCACCGTTGAAAACAATCGGAGCACAACTATTTTGCATTGCTTCTACAGTCGCCATACCGAAATGTTCAAATCTTTGAGGATTGACTTCACCCAAACCGCAGGCGTGCCAAAATATACTCGCTCTAGCATAAAGCGATTTTACCTCATCAAAGTCAGCATTGACTTTTAGCTCGATCGCCCTTGAATCTTGCTTCAATAAATTCTGAACAGTCTTTAAATAAGGATTTTTCGGAATGCTGCTGCCCACTAAAATTAGTCGCCATCCTTGAAGTTCTTTGGGATAATCTGCTAGCAAACAGCGGAAAGCTTTAATTAGTTCAATTTGTTTTTTTGTTCCCCCAGCTTCAAACTGTCCCACAGCCAAAATTATTTTTTCTTTCGGAACTTTAACTGTTGCCATTTCCACGGGCGGATAAAGCAGAAAAGTTGGCTGTATGTTCCAGCGTTTCTCCAACCACTTAACAGTAAATTGACTGTTGGCAATAATGAAAGTGTAGTCATCGACAGCAAAGTGACGGTTGCGGAAGGTATTGGGAAAGTGGCAGAAAAATATTGAGATTGGCGACAGTGGCTTAACTTTTTCCAGTTGGTTCGCGTTGATAAAAATATCGTAGTTTTTGCTTTCTCTGGCAATTTCATCAAAGGGATTTTCCATATCTTCCACGATGATGCTGGAATCGATGCACTGCATTCCGCGTTTCTCGTAAAACGCCAAGGGCATAATTTTAATTTTGCACCCTGAAAGGTTAAGTCCGTACCACGATTCTAAGTCGGAAACAGCAACTGGTTTGTTGGCGATAAAAGTAATGTCAAATTCATTTTGTAGCAGCGAGGCGATGGTCGCGACGTATTTTTGACCGCCACCAATAAAATGCAGCCCGTGATCGTAAATGGCGATCGACATTTTGCGATCGCCCCGAACCACCTGCAATCGAGACAAAATGCGATCGATCTTCATCCGACTGTAAATCACCGCCAACTTTTCCGACAACTGTGGCAATACAGTTTCAATGATTTCTGGTTTCTGATAATCCAGCAGCTTTTTAATCGCTACAAATAAACTCTCAAACAGCAAATCGTACTGCTTGTTAGTAAAAAAATCAGAAGTATGAATTCCTTTGACTAATTGCAACGGTTCATGTTTTGCCAAATACAAAAACCGATTCCGGTTGCAGAAATACTCGGTAAGTTTGCTTCCTTTACTCGAACCCCTATATTCGTGATGGGCGATAGCTGCGGGACTATAAAGCATTTTCCAACCGCGTTTGTGGCAGCGTTTGGCAAACTCTACATCCTCAAAATACATGACAAAATCTTCATCTATCGATCCCACATCTTCGAGACATTCTCTGCGAAAAAGCACAGCCGCCCAACAAAGCCCTTCGACTTCCCGTTCTGTATCGTACTGTCCCGAATCTTTTTCGCCAAAACCGACATCTTTCCAATAAAAATTAGGCAATTGCTGAATGCCAGCGCTGTTAATCTGCCCGTCTTTAAACAGCAATTTGCCGCTAGTCGCACCTACTTCTTTATTAGTTTCTAGCCGTTTTACAAGAATCTCTAACCAGCGACTGTCTAGGGTAGCATCGTTATTTAGAAAGCCGATATATCCTCCTTTTGCCGCGCTGATGCCGAGGTTGAGGGCTTTAGCAAAGTTGTTGGCGGAGTTGACAAAAATCCGAACTTTTGGAAATAGTTCGCGCAGGGAAGTAACGGAATCGTCTTGAGAGCAATTATCAATTACAATTAAATCTAGTTGCTGTTCGGGATACGCAAGTTTTTGTAGAGATTTTAAGCAATCTTTCGTGTGGCGCAGACCGTTATAGTTGACTATAATTAACGAGCATATGGGCAGTGTTGTCATCTTTGATGCTTTATTGTTGTCGATCGAGCAATTCAGCCGTAATCTTCTCTAAAATAGCAGTATGTTGCTGCTGCACTTCTTTAATTTGCTCTATTTCCGACTGAAAAGCTGCGATCGCTCTTTGTTGAGTCTCAAGCTGTGCTGTAACTTCGGGAGATGCGCTGCTGAAGTCGGATTGAATTTTTTTCTCTATAGTTTGCTGATTTTCTTGCAATTTTTGCAATTGAATGCTCAGTGTTTGAACTACGCGGGTATTAGCGAAATTGTAAATAACTTGGCGTTCTAGTACGGGTCTGAGCAATTTTCGGACTATTTTTCTAACGGCTATGACTGCGGAACCGAGTCGCCTTTGGTAAGAGGTAATGGGGATGTTATAAATGTCGAAACCTGCTTTTAAAAGGGCGATGTCTTCGTCATCTTCATTTTGGGCGATCGCACTATTTTCGGTTCCCAACAGAGACTGCTCAGCAATACCAATTCGCGGCTCCAAAGTTTGTCGCAATTTATGTATTATCTGTTGAGTTGGTATTTCTTCGTACTGCAAACTTTCCTCTCCTTTAGATAACTTACTATGACTTATTATGGAACAGGCATCTTTGCTGTTGCAATCATTATAACTAATTGTGAACAGGCAGCTTTGCTGTGTGAATAATTGTGGAACAGGCAAGATGCGTGTTCCAGGGCGGGCAGGATGCCCAACCCTACTCCCCACAAGAAAATTCATCTCTTGTTACATCAAGATTATTGCTTCCGATATTGGCAATATCTGAATTTAAGCTATAGCCATCCTAAATCATTTGTGAATTTCTTAATCCCTCCCCTTACCAAGGGGAGGGTTGGGGTGGGGTAAAAAGTTTACGGCTTCTGCAAGGATTGCTATAACTCAATTTGACTGTCATCACCAATCATAAACCGCAGAGCTTTTGGACGAGCCGGCGCATTTGTGAGTTGAGCTCGTTGCCCGATCACGCTGTCAACAATTCGCTGGTGAATGCCAACTATTTTCGCCCCTTGCAATATTACACTGTGTTCGATATCGGCATCAATCATCGTCACGCGATCGGCAATACTGCTGTAAGGCCCGATAAAGCAATTTTCAATGCGGCAATTTTCCCCAATTACCACTGGCCCGCGAACTGTAGAATTAATAATTTCCGTTCCTTCCCCTATTTGCACTCGCCCGATAATTTGACTTTTCGCATCTACTGTTAATTCAGTTGAAGCTACTATACGGCTATCTAAAATGATTTGGTTTGCACTCAGCAAATCGTCTTTTTTCCCCGTATCCAGCCACCAACCTTCTAAATTGCAGGCTTCTACGTGTTTTTCCTGATTGATGAGCTGTTGAATGGCATCGGTAATTTCGAGTTCGCCCCGGGGCGAAGGTTGAATTTGATCTATCGCTTCATGAATACTAGGAGCAAAAAAATAAATTCCCACCAGTGCTAAATTTGACGGCGGAACTTTGGGTTTTTCTACTAACTGCAAAACTCTTCCGGTCTCATCAACTTTTGCCACACCGAAAGCAGAGGGATTGGGAACGGGACGCAGCATAATCAGAGCGTCGAGTTTCTGCTTGTTAAAAATCTCTAAAAACGGATCTAACTGATTCTGAATTAAGTTATCTCCTAAATACATAATAAACGGAGAATCGCCCAAAAATGGTCTGGCAACTTTCACTGCATGAGCGAGTCCCGCCGGCTCTGCTTGCAAGATATAAGTAATTTTGGCACCGAAGCGAGATCCATCTCCTGTTTTCGTCTTCACCTCTTCCCCGGTTTCGGGACTAATAATAATCCCAATATCCGTAATCCCAGCCGCCACAATTCCTTCAATTCCGTACCACAGTATCGGCTTATTTGCTACAGGAACCAACTGCTTAGCACCCGTATAGGTGAGGGGACGCAAGCGTGTTCCTTTACCGCCAGAGAGGATGAGTGCTTTCATTTGGTGAACTCTGAGTTATCCTTTAGGGTTTGCGGTGCTGGCAAATATTGCCTGCACTTGTTCGCTCTCGTTGATTTTAAACTACCGCTACCCCGCTGGCAATAGTTGTCGTGTCTTATGATACAAATGATTTATGCCGATCGAGCTTTTATAGTCCTGGACGCATAGAGTGTCAGCAACTTGGTTTCTTGCCGAATAAAACACCTAAAAGCTGAGGTTTTTTGTCAATAAACGTGGTTTTTCAACGTTGCGAGTGCGCCAGTCCAGATTTAATTGCGTACCATTTTAATAGCGGCCGTATCGGGCAATCAATTGACTACCACTATTGTTTTGATTTGTCAACCAAGCCCACATCTGATCGCCCAGACAAAAATGCCACCATTCGTTAGGATGTTGCTGAAAACCCGCAGCTATCATCGCATTTTTCAAGATTTGCCTGTGACGGTGATATTGCTCTTCTTGTGGTTGATTGCTGTTAGCAAAATAATCGGGATAAGAACGTTCTGATATTTCATCAATCGGAGAACCCATATCAATTTGCAGATTATTTTCACCGACTAATGCTATATCTAAAGCAGCACCTGTACTGTGAGGAGGAGGCGTCGCGCGATCCAGGCTCGGTACTGCCCAAAATTGATAGACGTGTTCTATAATCACTTGGCGTTTGTCTTCCGAAACCGGAAATTCACACCCTTGAGCTAGGGCAATTTGATTGAAAGTATAATCCACCATAAATTGCTGGACTTCGACCGGCCGATAAGCATCAAATATCAGAATTTTCCACTTGGGATGATTTTGTTGTAACTGGGTTTGAGCGGCGATTAAACTATCTACAACTCCTTGCCGCAAATAGTAAGGCGAATCTGCTTTGCTGTTGTGATAAGGAGCCCCCAACTTTTGATAAGGGTGCGGGATTTCAAAGGCAAATTGTTCTGGTGGAATGGGGACTAAAGGTTCGCCACATTCGTCGATAGCTATTTGCTGGTATGGTTTCATATCAAGGTTTTACCCTACTTTATGATTGCGGGTGAACTACAATACTCAGTATATGCTTTTCACTTGAGTCCGTCGCGCTGCAAATAGCAAAACAGCTAGAATATCCTCATTTTTATTGTCATCTATAATTTATGTAACATTCATACCAGAAATGAGTAATTCAATAATTAACTTTAGTGGATATCGGAGACCGCGAATACAATGTTTTACGTGAGCGATATTTGGAGCGAATGTGATGCGCTGCAAAAGCTGGTTTTCTATATTTTAGGATAAAATATTAAATATATCCTAACCTAAAAAACATAAATTTCGAGCGGTTGGTAGTAAGGGCTTTAGTGCTTTCAATCTCCATCTAAAGTCCTTACTGCTAAAAAAAATTAACTTTGGCGGTAAGCAACTACCGCATAAAACGGGTCGCCACTTCCTATTCGCAGCATTTGCATAAAACTCGGCAAGTTAGGCTTGCGAACTATTACTTCCGGCTTGCTAAATCCGGGTATATTCGCTCCTTTGACAGAATTAAAGTAACTCTTGACTAATTCTACCCGATCGCCCTCGGAACCTTCCCGCCATGCCGCGATCGCCTTTTGATAAAACATCCGGTTGGAAAAACTCATAATTGCTACGCCACCCGGCTTCAAAATCCGGTGAATCTCGGCAAAAATCGCATCCGGGTGCTGCAAATACTGTACCGAAACACAGTTGACAACGGCGTCAAACTCTGCATCCGGCAGCGGCAATTTGGGATTTGCGTTCAAATTCTGCACGAAATAATGATTCAGTCTGCGATTTTTTGCCAACTCTTCTTCATTCATGCCGTGCCCTTCAACATGGGCAAATTCCATCTCGTCGGGCAAGTGAGAAACCCAACTGCTCATCATATCAAAAATCCGAGTATTCGGTTTCAGCCGTTCCCGATATAAATCGGTTAGTTGCTGGATGAATCCATCGTCTACGTGAGTCACAAACCGGGGAGCGGAATAGAACAAATTGTCGTCGCTGTCGTCTAACTTGGTGCGTTGGTCGGCTGGAAGCAACATAAATTATGATCTGGAAGTAGATTTACCCTTTCTAGTTTAAGAAAAATTAAGAAATGTAAACACACCTCGCAGGGCGGACATCCGGCTTGCAGGGTGATGCTCAGAGTGCGATCGATAATCGCATGGAAAGCTACATATCCTCCGCAGCCCCACAGTCTGCAAGTGTACTAAAAAGCAGTGGCAGTCTCGACGATCGAACGATCGAGCATCCCATCAGTTAAGCTTGAATTTTTTAGTCGGTTTCAACCAAATTCAGCTTTTAGTCTGGGACTTAAGTCCCAGGGGGATTCCCGGTTTTAGCATAGCTGGCGACCTCAAAAAATTTGCTTGCGCCCCCTTGACAAAACCCCAAAAAATATCATACTCTAATAATACGAACGCTAACTAATAAACATATGGTTATTGCATCCACTGTCAAGCGCATAAATCTAGCTCAGTGGTACGACGTTCTCGCCCCCCACAGCCTGGGCTACCGTCTCAAACTTCTGGCACAGCTAGGCAGTCGCAGGCTGCAAGAGGTACTTGAACCCTTTGGCTTAACACCTTTTCACTGGCTGGTACTCTGCTGTTTGTGGCAAGAAGACGGTTTGCCGACTTCCAGCATTGGCGACAAACTGCAACAAGTAGGCGGAACGCTGACAGGCGTGATCGATCGCATGGAAGAAAGAGGCCTAGTCCGCCGGGAGAGAGACACGCGTGATCGCCGCATTTGGCGCATTTGGCTGACAGACTCCGGCAGGGAACTGCAAGAGGTATTGCCCCCGCTGGTAGCTAAAATCAGAGATCGAGCTGTCGAGGGAATTTCACAGGCCGATCGAGAACTCTTTTCCGAACTGATCGATATCGCGATCCTGAATCTTTCCTAAACCGACAAATCAATCTTTTGAGTGAAGTGCAGCAGCATCTACCTCTACTACATTACAAATATCCGTAAAATACTACGCACTCTTAAAAAAAGCCGTCTTACTAAATAAAAACTACGCACTCTAAACAAACGACATCTTACTAAAGAATCAGGAGTCAAATACAGTGAAAGGCACAAACGAAACCAACCCAACAGAACTCAACGGCAACAGCAAATCAGTCGCCGTATTAGAAAAACCGATCGACGACAGCATCGCTAAAAGCCTACCAGTAATCCCCGCCCCAGAAACAGAAATCAGCGCCCCCGCCGAAGTCAAAACAGGCGCAGAAACAGAACTGCAAGCACCCCTGCCGACGGCTGCAACACCCAAGAAAAAAGCCCCGAAAGCGTTGATATTAGCAGCGCTGGGCCTAGGGGCGATCGCAGCAGGCAGCTTCGGCTACCGCTACTGGCAATACGCCTCCATCCACCAAGAAACCGAAAACGCCACAGTTGCCGGACACATCCACCAAATCAGCAGCCGCGTCAACGGTACTGTCGCCGAAGTCTTAGTACAAGACAACCAACAAGTAAAACCCGGACAACTGCTGATCAAACTCGACCCCCGCGACTATCAAGTTAAAGTCCAACAAGCCCAAGCAGCCTTAGAAAACGCCCGCCGCCAAGCCGAAGCGGCCGAAGCCAATATTTCCCTGGCCTCTCAAACCAGCCAAGGCAAAACAGCCCAAGCCCAAGGAGATATCAGCGGTGCAAACGCTGCGATTTCCACCGCCCAAGCAGCACTAAGAGAAGCCCAGCAAGGCGTACCCGCAGCAGAAGCTACCGTTGCTGAAGCCGAAGCCGGCGTACCTGCAGCGCAAGCCAAAGTCGCCCAAGCCGAAGCCGGAATTCCCCAAGCTCAAGCTAAAGTGAAGGAAGCTGAAGCCGGGATTGCCGCAGCGCAAGCTCAGCTAGCACAAGCGCAGGCTAATCTGGTCAAGACGCAAGCTGATTATAGACGGTACGAAAGCTTGCAGTCTGAAGGTGCGATCGCCCGCCAGCAACTAGACGCAGCGAGAGCCGCCTACCAAGTAGCCCAAGGCCAAACCACCGCAGCCCAACAAGGAATTGCCCAAGCTAGAGCGCGGTTAGCCCAAGCTAAGGAAGGCGTAACCGAAGCTCAAGCAGCAGTAGCCCAAGCTCGAGAAGGGGTAAAACAAGCTCAATCCCAAGTAGCGCGCGCCCAAGTCGGTGTCGCCAGCGCTCAAGCTAAAGTCGCCCTAGCGCAAGAAGGTATCAGCACCGCCGAAGCAAAACTTGCTGCATCAAAGGGCGGATTGCAACAGGCGCAAGCTACGGGCGAGCAAACTAAAGTCAGTCGATCGCAGTATGATGCTGCTAAAGCTGCGATCGGGCAATCGGAAGCTGCGGTTAAAGACGCTCAACTGCAACTTTCCTACACGAATATCACCGCTCCCGCCGCCGGACAAATCGGCCGCAAATCGGTTGAAGTCGGGCAGCGGGTGCAGCCGGGAACTCCGTTAATGGCGATCGTCAGTAACGATTTGTGGGTAGTTGCTAACTTCAAAGAAACGCAACTGGCAAACATGAAACCAGGCCAAAAAGTAGAAATTAAATTAGATGCTTTTGGTAGTCGCAAATTTGAAGGTCATCTCGATAGTTTCTCCCCTGCTTCTGGCGCTCAATTTTCCTTATTGCCTCCCGATAATGCTACGGGCAATTTCACCAAAGTTGTGCAGCGGATTCCGGTGAAAGTTGTGTTTGATGCCGAAAGCGTTAAAGGATACGAATCGCGGATTGCACCGGGGATGTCTGCTACGGTAAATGTGGAACTGAAATAAGGGAAGAAGACGGATGAATTTAGAAGTCTGGGATTTGATTTTTTGTGAATAGAAGAGGAAATCCAAGACTTCTGGGAGTTTGAGAAGTTTGAAAAGTCTGGGATTTGATTTTTTTCGGTTAAGGGCGATCGCCCTTGCAATATCATCTGGGAAAGTTAGGGATATGGTAGTGAAAACGAAACCGAAATCTCCTTCACCAGCTAGTCAAACTTAAAGCGTGTTTGGAAACTTCAAGGGTAAAGAGTATTTGCGTCCAGACAAATCAAAATAGTGCCAAAGTATTTCTCTTCTCGGATCTGGATGCAGATAACTACCCGTCCTCCTTTCCCTTGTTTCCGTAGAAACTGTTTTACTAGCCACCAGACTAATGGCATACCACTGCCCATCCACCTTGAAAAGATTTAATTTACCTGGTGGTATTTCATACCAAGCTATTGCTGAAATAGACCTTCTGTCTACTATTACTGAAATGCTTCCCCCAGGATAACCTCCGCGTGACATGAGATTTTTGTGTAGCTCGCAATTAGTAAAGTCAAGGCTTAGTAAATAACATATTTTTTCAAAGGTTTCATGACTAAGAATATAATTTCTTTCAACTGGCATTTGCAGTAGGATAGCTTCTCCTCCTTTTAACTCACCCCAAGCTCTAGCTTTAACTTCCTTACTATATCCTTCACCACCGAATGTTTGTGCATAGACTGTAACTGGAGAACCAGGGCTTCCATATGCACACTTGGCATTAGCGATTCGACTACCTTCTAAGTAGTAATGCATTAATCCTTTGATAGTCATTCTCTCTGGCGAGGATGACCTGTCAAATTCCAGCCTCAATGTTCCCAGATAATCGCCCTGCCGAGGAGTAGCTGAAGCTTGCATATTAACTATTGATACCAATTGAGCAGGCAGTGCATCTACATCTTGCTCAAAACGATTTTGAAGAGGAACTGGAATCGAAACCGTTTGTTGTTCTTGCCAGTTTTTATTAAGCGAGCTAAGAAAATCCTTTGGGAAAGACCAATAGAAATTGTAATTTTGACGATCAACTACAACTAAAAATGTTGGATTGGGCTGGATTAACCAATAATTAATAGTCGTTACTGCAATACGAACTCGAATTGAATCGCCTTTGAATTCAGACTCTTCTGTACCTTTGCATTGAACGTTAAATAACTTTCCAGTTGGGTACTCTCCTTGCATAAGCTCACAAATGAAATCAATCCCCATATCCCGATCTTGTTGAACAGGATGAACATTACAAAACTTAGTTAAAACTGAATTAAGAAGGTCAGCAGCACTTACACCAATTCTCTGAGCGTCTGTACGTTTAGGTAAATTAGGTAAATTTGTCATTACGGTAATGGAGCTTTTTTCACAATTTTAACTAAACCGCTATCTAAGGCGAAAGCAAATAGGAATAGAAATACTTTAAGTAGAAGATGGCTTTGTCTGTGTAACTTATAATTGTATCGCAGTTTCGGTATAATACTTAATATAATACAAAAATACCGCAACTTCACTCTTACTCTCATTACATCTCAACTGTAAAAAATATTATTGCCAATAAAACAACTCTATGGTAAACTAGAAGATTGTGAATATTAATCAAAAGTAAAGTAACAAGCCGGGAGAAATCAAAATGACACAGCAAACCCTGCACGGAACCAGCCGCAAAAGAAAAAGAACATCGGGTTTTCGCGCCAGAATGCGTACCGCAACCGGTCGATTGGTAATCAAAGCTCGCCGCAGCAAAGGTCGCCACCGCCTCGCAGTGTAGCACTGCATCAAGGTTGAGAGGCCTCAACGATCGCCCTACGCCATGTTGCCCGATACAAACCGACTTAAGCACCGAAAAGACTTCAGCGCCGTATACCGCAAGGGAATGCGCCGTAACTCGGCCCATTTCAGCTTAAGAGCTCTGCGTAAACCAAAAAGCGCCGAATTAAGCAAACCGACAGCCGAAAAATCCTTGCAGCCAACTCGCACAGGCATTTCCATCAGCCTGAAAGTCAGCAAACGCGCTGTAGTCCGCAACCGGATTAAGCGTCAGATTCGGGCAGCTTTGCGACACCTATTGCCCCGATTAAAATTCGGGTGGGATTTAGTAATTGTCGTGCGTCCGATCGCACAAGAGTGCAATTATGCAGAAATTCTGCAAGAATTAGAGCAGTTGTTGGTAGAAGCCGAGGTACTAGATGGGAATTCGAGAGGAAGTATATTATGAAGGCGGCCCCGCGCCGGGAGACTTGATCCTCAATTTACTCCTGGGGCTGACTGTGGTGGGAATCCCCCTAGCAGTAGGAGCAATTGTCCGGGCTCTGTGGCTGCGGTATCGGATCACAAGCCGCCGAGTGTCCGTAACTAGCGGTTGGATGGGGGGCGATCAGACAGACGTTATCTACTCAGATATAGTCAAAATCGTCACCGTACCTCGCGGTTTCGGGACTTACGGAGACATGGTGCTCACCATGAAAAATGGCAGCCGCTTGGAACTCAGAGCTATGCCGAAATTTCGAGCAATGTATGACTACATTAACGAAAAACTGCCCGTAGCAGCTCAAAAAGCAAACGCGGCCCAAGCTAAATAACCGCACCGCTTCACCCTCAAATCAGGGTAAAGTCACTGCGACTATTGGCAAACTCATTACCACAAACCCGCAGACCGGGCGGTCGATCGACGGGCCATGTCCTAAGATAGAGACAAAACCCTAAAAATTGAGGCGGCTCGCGTTAAGCGGGTAAAAATAGTTCTCAACAGCAAACATAGAGCACCTAAATTAACTCAAAGCGAATGGATTTCGGTATCTCGTTTCTCTCCAACAACCTCATGCTCCCGATCCTAGATTTTTTCTACGGGATCGTGCCAAGCTACGGTTTAGCGATCGTAGCACTGACGCTCGTGATTCGCTTTGCTCTTTATCCTCTCAACGCAGGCTCTCTTCGCAATATGCGGCGCATGAAAGTAGCGCAGCCGTTGATGAAAGAGCGAGTAGATCAAATTCAAAAACTCTATAAAGACAATCCTGCCAAACAGCAGGAGGAAATGAGCAAAGTATACAAAGAATTTGGTAATCCTCTAGCAGGATGCTTCCCCTTGGTGCTGCAAATGCCAGTGCTGTTTGCGCTGTTTGCAACGCTCCGTGGCTCGCCGTTTTCTGACATAAATTACAGCGTCAACGTTCAAGTTTTGCCGAAAGAACAAATCGAAACTGTTCAACCGCAAGCTTTTGCTACACCGCCACAAAATATTTACGTCACAGGTACTTTTCATGCTCCTGTTGTGGGCGTAATTCCAGGCGGCGACAAACTCGCAGTCGGCGAAACAACCAAGATTAATTTTCAAACCCCAGAGGGCAAACCTCTTAAAGTTTTAGCGACAGAAAATAAGAGCGAAATCGACTTTGAACCCGGCTGGAAAGTCATCAAAGGCGAAGAAGTGGTCAAGGTAGATGAACAGGGCAACATCACGGCCTTAGCGCCCGGTGAAGCCACAGTTCAAGGCACAATCCCCGGATTGGCTTCTAACAAAGGATTCCTTTTTATTGAAGCTCTAGGCCGCGTGGGCGCGATCGACTCAGACGGTACAATCCACTGGGATATTTTGGTAATGATCCTGGGCTTCGGCATCAGTTTGTATATCAACCAAACTCTTTCAGGACAAGCACAAGGACCAAACGACAACCCCCAACAGGCTACAGTCAACAAACTGACGCCAGTCATATTTTCAGGGATGTTTTTGTTCTTCCCGCTGCCTGCAGGCGTGTTGATGTATATGCTCATTGCTAACATCTTCCAGACAGTTCAAGCGTTTATTTTGTCGCGAGAACCGCTGCCGGAAAACCTGCAAAAAATAGTAGACGAAGCAGAGGCGAAAACCAAAAAAGATCAGGGATTAGATGCCCTTCCCTTTGAGCCAAAGCGTGCCAAGAAAAAGGCTTGATTTTAACAACAATGAAAGACTCTCAAATGCAGCGCGGACAGGCATGGTTAGAAGAATTGCTACAACTGTCCGCAATTCCTTCAAAAGTGGTATGCGAACAACGAGAAGATTGCTATTGGATGACAATAGATGAAAGCAATCTGACTCCAGAACAAGTTGCAATCTTAGTCGGGCCAAACGGTAATGTATTAGATGCCATTCAGTACCTCTGTAACACGGTTCAGAATATAGGTCAGGAAGTAGAGGAGTCAATTCCTTATACAGTAGAACTAAATGGCTATCGCATCCGCCGCCAAGAAGAATTGCGATCGATGGCAGAGTACGCAGCAGATCAAGCCCGATCGACGGGAGTTGAAGTTGAAATAAAATCTCTGTCTTCGGCAGAACGCCGTCAAGTCCACAGCTTTTTGAGCGAATGTGAGGATATAGAAACTTACAGTCAAGGACAAGAACCCGATCGGCGTTTGGTAGTGCGGCTGCGCTGACGCTAAAGAAGGAAGAAGGAAGAAGGAAGAAGTTAAAAATTAACTATTCCTTTTGACCTTTGAATTCAAGAAGTAGGAAGGCAAAAGATTATGGAGACAATTTATATCCCTCATCTACTCACAAAAAGTGAGCGGAAAGAGGTCATTGATTTTGAAGAATTTATCCCCGATTTAGAAACTCTTACTCCGGTGCGAGGACGACTGCAAGTGACTCACCAAGGAAATTATCTTGAGGTGAAGGCGAAAGCAGAAACAATTGTTACTCTCACGTGCCACCGATGCTTGAAACAATACAATCATCGTTTAGCACTAAACTCATCGGAACTAATCTGGCTCGAAGAAACAGGAAATCAAACAGATTCAAGTTCAGCAGAAATAGAAGTTGCTTTAGAAGATTTGGTGGAAAATTTGTCCCCAAGCGGCTATTTCTCTCCGCGCGATTGGGTGTACGAGCAAATGTGTTTGGAGCTGCCGCACAAACAGATATGCGATACTGAATGTCCGGGAATTTCTTTAACTGATGATGCAACAAATACAGCAAGCTCCGAAACAGTCTCAGACAGTCGCTGGGCATCTCTGGAAGCACTTAAACGGCAATTGCCTTAGTCAGTTGACTAATAACTAATGACTATTTTTAGCGACGAGTTTGAACTACTGCTGCGATCGCGCTACCCCCTAATTTACATTCCCACACGGGAAGAAGAGCGCGTAGAAGCGGCGATCGCCCAAAGCGCCAAAAAACAAGGTTCTCGCGCCGTCTACATCTGGGATTTTGTTGATGGCTACCAAGGCAATCCCAACGATACAGGTTTTGGCAAGCGCAACCCGCTGCAAGCCTTGGAATTTCTCGAAAAATTGCCCGCCTCCGCGCCGGCAATTTTTATTCTGCGGGACTTTCAGCGGTTTTTGGAAGATGTCTCGATTTCCCGCAAGCTGCGGAATTTGGCGAGACTCCTCAAATCTGTACCCAAAAATATTGTCATCGTATCTCCTATAATTTCGATACCAGAAGACCTCAGCGAAGTGATGACTGTTTTGGAGTTTCCCCTGCCTGCGGCGGCGGAAATCAAAATTGAGGTAGAAAGGCTGTTAGGGGCTACCGGACAAGCCATTGAAGGGCGTTTGCTGGACGAAACAGTGCGCTCCTGTCAAGGGCTGTCGATCGAACGAATACGCCGAGTTTTGGCCAAGGCGATCGCCACCAGAGGCGAACTCCATCCCGACGACGCGGAACTGATTTTAGAAGAAAAGCGCCAAACAATTCGCCAAACTCAAATTCTGGATTTTTACCCAGCCCGCGAAAATATCTCCGATATCGGTGGTTTGGACAATCTCAAAGAATGGCTGCTGCGGCGCGGCGGTGCTTTTTCCGATCGAGCCCGCCAATACGGTTTGCCGCATCCCAGAGGTTTGTTGTTAGTCGGAATTCAAGGAACCGGAAAATCCTTAACAGCAAAGGCGATCGCCCACCACTGGCATTTGCCTTTGCTGCGGTTGGATGTCGGGCGCTTGTTTGCCGGATTAGTCGGAGAATCGGAATCCCGCACCAGGCAAATGATTCAGCTAGCGGAAGCTTTGGCCCCCTGCGTGCTTTGGATTGACGAGATTGACAAAGCTTTTGCGGGATTAGACGGTAAAGGAGATTCCGGGACAACCAGCCGGGTGTTCGGGACATTTATTACTTGGTTGGCAGAAAAAACTTCGCCGGTGTTTGTAGTCGCAACGGCCAACAACATCCAGTCTCTGCCACCAGAAATGCTGAGAAAAGGCAGGTTTGACGAAATATTTTTTGTGGGTTTGCCCAGCCAGGAGGAACGGCGGGCGATTTTTGAGGTACATTTGTTGCGGTTGCGATCGCACAGCATCAAAAATTACGATGTAGAGCGCTTGGCTTATGAAACTCCCGATTTTTCCGGGGCCGAAATCGAGCAAACTTTGATTGAAGCCATGCACATTGGGTTTAGCCAAAATCGAGACTTTACCACAGATGATATTTTAGAATCAGCTAGTCAGATGGTGCCCTTAGCCAGAACGGCTCAAGAACAAATCCAGTTTCTCCAAGATTGGGCCGCTGCGGGGAAAGCTCGCCTTGCTTCTAGATACGGCAGTTTGAGCCGCCGGATTCAAGGTTAAGCTTTTGAAGTCAGTAGTCAGTAGTTAGTAACCAGTTGTCAGTTGGCAGTTACCAGATTTTACTCAACATTCAACAGTCAACACTCAACAGTCAACCTTCTTCCCTCTTCCCTTCTGCCTTCTGCCTGACATCCGTTACATCCGTTACAGGATCCGTTGCCGAACTTCCTTCTTCCTTCATTTGCGGTTTTATGAACAGTGTATATAGCGTTTTCAAATTTTTAGTGGGTTTTCTGCTCGCGATCGTCCTGATGGCAGGTGCTAGCGTCGCTGCTGCACTTTACTTTGCGGCTAAGTTAACTACTGTGCCCGAAAAACCTGTTTTTCCCAACGACAAAACAGCAGTTCAGGTTGCAGGCGCAGCGCCGAAGTCAACAGCCCAGGCTAGCCCTGTTTCTACATCTAGCGATGCCCCGTCTCCGAAACCCCTGGAACCAGGAGCTTACCGAGCTGTGGTGACTCAGCCGATCGGCTTAATTCTCCGGGATACTGGTAGCCGAGACTCGAACCGTATTGGCGGTGTTGGTTACAAGGAAAAAGTCGTAGTTTTGGAAGAGTCGCCCGACAAAGAGTGGCAGCGAATTCGGATTGAGGATGACAATCGCGAGGGTTGGGTCAAAGGTGGCAATACTGAAAGAGTTGAGGGCGAATAGGAATTAGGCAAAATAGACAAAAAATATACTCCTCTGAGTGTGAGGGCAGCGAAGCAATTGTAGTGTGCAGGTTGTTTACCAACCCTGGGTTTTTTCCTGTCTCTGGCTCCAAATATCGAGATACATATTTATAAATAAAAGTCAAGTTAAATTTCTTTACGATATTTGCGATAGCAGTTTGATGCGCTGACACTGCAGGTGCAATCGCCCCTGCAAAATCCTGACCTTAAGATAAAAGCCCAGCAGGCAAAAGGTTTTAAAAGCTAAAACTCAACAGAAAAACTCAATAATACATAAACCTAACTTATGTGATTCAGGAGAGTATGTTAAGAACATTAGCAAAATTTTAAGGTTAGTTGCAAAACCCAGGCTGTTGTCACCGCCACAGAGGCAAGAGTGGTAGCTTGGATTACAAGATGTAAGTTTTCCGCTTAACAGCTACCAACAATAAAAAATATGTACGACAAACGTCCCGATCGAGATTTGGCGACTGCTGCTGTTACTGCAGCTTTGGGAGCTGGGATCGTTACCTCTTTTGCGGTGAGCAGAGGGCAAAACCCGCTGGTAGCCATCGCAATTACTATTTTTGCAGCGGGAGTAGCTGTAATTTGCGATCGGTTCGGCTTAATTTAACTCAATTGGCGTAAGTCCTACGCTGTAATTGTACTCAATTGGGCGTTGGGATATAAGCCAAGCAAGGTCTATGAAATAATCAAAAATTTCCTGATTTCTCACAAAAAGATGGTAAGATATCAGTGGTTGCGACCCACCCACTCGGCTGCAAACAATAGGTCACAGTAGCATTAGTATGCTTGCCAAGGATAACTGCGAGAGAAAAGGGGAAAAGACAGACCGCTGGTTATTGGGATACGTCCTAATGTGAAATACAATCTAAGTTTGTCATACGGAATAGTTTTTTGCCTTGGGAAACAGGGTTTCTGGGTGGGTTCCCTACGAAGGGATAAAGGCTGCAAAGCCAGAGATGCCGTGTAAGACTGGGATCGTCTTGAGTGACGAATATTCACCAATTGATATCCCCAACAGAGCAACGGCAAATAAGACACGAAGCCTACACGCTCACCGCAAGGTTAGTGTTAGGTATTTCACTACAAAGTCAACTTATCAAAAAATTCCCGCCCTATTTGCAACTAGCAAACGTGGGGGTTTTTAGTAGCTAGTTTTTTGGTTAATCAGCGGTACTTTCCTAGACGCACTCGCCACATGAAGAAGCCGCGTTTCTTAACAAAAAATCTGCAATTTCAGGCTCTTTAGCCGACCACAAATTAAGGTGATGACAGCCTGCTCGCAAGTCTTGTGGTAATTTCAGCGGCAGGCAGATAAAATATTAGCCAACACTACCTGACAACTTATTCTCTTTTGGTCTTAAATGCTAAGACTATGCCTGCAAACTTTTTTGCTGAGTCTCGCGTCTCTAGAAGCAGCGATGCTATCTTGGTTATTACCTGTAATTATTTTTGACGGTATTTTTTTAGAAAAACGGGTGCTTCGCGCTTTTCAAGTAGAACTTAGCGTTGGTAGAATCCAAGCCAAGCGTGCCAAAAATCATTTTTGGTAGTTTGCTCACACAACCCACCCACCATTTCACACTAAAAAATTATGGAATCTCTTGCTTACCTCGAACTTGCTCTTGTTTGCGAAGCACCCCTAGAGTCGAAAATTTTTGATAAACCCAAGTGGCAAAACCTATCGAGTCAAACTTACGTCCGTTTGCTGTCTCTGGCTTTGATGCTGTCGGTTTTGAGTGCAGCCGGTTCGGCTTTTGCTCAAATAGATCCGGGATATCCCAATTTGCGCTCTGTTCAAGACAGGTTGCGGGAACTCGGCTATTTTCCCAGATCTTCGACAGGTCAACTCGGCCCAGTTACTCAACAAGCTCTGACTAACTTTCAGCGAGACTATCAACTGTCGCTGACTGGTAGGCCCGATCGAGCTACTGTAATAGCACTTAACAGTTTGGCCGGGGATGACGATCGACCTTTTAAAACTATCTATACAAATTATAGGGAGCTGCGTTTTGGAGACGCGGGTGCAGATGTTTCGGCACTCCAGCGCAGGTTGAAGCAGCTAGGCTACTTCAGCGCGCATCCTACAGGGAGTTTTCGCGAAGTTACTCAAAATGCCGTTAGATACTTCCAGCGAATTAATCGGCTGCGGGTGACTGGAGTTGCCGATAGGCAAACTTTAGCTTTGCTGTTTGGTTCCACCCGGCCAATCCCCCCCGTTACGCTTCCAAGGGATATTTCGGGAAATGGCGGTTGCAAGGGGCTGCGGTTCGGGGACAGAGGGGCAACGGTAGACTTGATCCAGCGACAATTAAAAGCTTTGGGCTATTTTGAAGGCGGCGTTGACGGTAAGTTTCGGGAACGCACTCTCTACGCTGTGACTCGTTTTCAGCAAGATTACAATCTGGTTTCTGATGGTTGCGCTGACACTGCTACTTTGACTGCTATCGATGCCCAGATGAGGCAAGCTGAAATTACCTCATGGACTGAGGAAGATGACCAACAGATTAATGGCGGAGATTTTCTAGAGTTGGGCGACAGAGGCCGACAAGTAGAATTTGTGCAGCGGCGGCTGCAAGAATTGGGTTATTACAGGAGCCAGATTCACGGTTGGTTCGATCGACCAACTCAGGCAGCTTTGATCCGCTTTCAGAGAGATAGCGGGCTGTTCGGGACTGGAAGGGTCGATCGCAGCACTCGATCGGCTTTGCGGCAAGGCAACAGGCAGGCTGCAGCGCCTGTGCCGCAAATCGCCACTGGTCTGCGACGGGGCGATACTGGGGCTGTTGTCCGACAGCTTCAGTCTGCCCTCAGAAGTCTTGGCAAAAACCCCGGCCCGGTGAACGGAGTATTTGGAGCCGAGACCGAGTTTGCGGTGCTATCGTTTCAGCAGGAACGCAATTTGTCACCGGCGACGGGTATTGCCACTCCGGCGACTTTGGCTGCGCTCCGAAACGGATTAGCTGACCGGGTAGCTGTTCCTGCTGTTCCAATTAGCAGCAGTTTCAACTCTCGAGCGAGCATTCAGCAATTACAAAGGCGACTGCAAGACCTCGGCTTTTACACAGGCTCGATCAGCGGAGTTTTCGATGGTTCGACGAGAGACGCCCTCGATCGAGCTCAGCGCAGTTACGGGGTCAGCAGCGACGATTTGTTGAGCCAAACTTTTTAGCCCCAGGCTTGCGGACCCTACATCAAATAAATCGGGTTTCTCGTTTCCGACTCATTCCTGAAATGATGTATTTTTCTTAAGAAACCCGGTTTCCGCGTAACTGCGATCGCACTTGGGCTACCGATTTTTGTTAAAACTTGTAACAAGCCGTACTTGAAATGCGAAAATAGTGTACTGTCACTCGATTGAATCCGGGGCGCTGCTGCCGTTCTGGGCGATCGACCTCGGACAAGACCAATTGCTGGAAACCAAAGACGGCCATCCCATCCGCAAAGCTTCGTGACACACCGTATGAATGGTTAGCTGGCAGTCTAGCAGGTGCAACCCAGACTTTTCAGCTTGCTTCAGGCCAATTTTCAAAATCGAATCGTTATTAAATTCGATCGTCCTATTGCACTGAACGCAGACTAGGTGGTGGTGGTGATGCGGGTAAGGCTGGTTTATTTCATAGTGTTTGTGACCTTCTGCTAGTTCGAGTTCGCGGAGGAGGCTCATCCTTGCCATTAACTTTAAAGTTCGGTAAATGGTGGACAAGCTAATGTTTTCTCCGCGATTTTTTAACAAAGTGTACAAATCCTCCGCACTCAGGTGATTGCCTTTGGGGAGGTTCTGAAACACGTGCAAGATGGTTTCCCGTTGGGGAGTCATCCGCCAGCCTTTGTCATTGAGTTCGGATTTGAATGAGGACGCGGTATAAAGTGCCATAGTGACCCTCTCAAGAAAGTCTGCCTATTGACAATAATACACAACGATCGAGATATTTTGCAAATATCGCAGCTTATTGAAAAAAGATTGAGGAAAAAATTTGGTTTTTGATATTTTTTGACTTTTAACAAGCTTTATGAGTGAAAGCACCCAGGATAGAAGCCCCCATATTTATCCGTGGGGTCAATGCTTCAATCTAAAATCTAAAATCTAAAATCTAAAATCGATTGACTTGCTGCAGAGGACAGAGAAGTTGTTTAGAAGTAAATATTGTTACTTCTGCCGAATGCCTCATGCCTTCTGCACAAGTGCCAAATGCCTTGCTCCCCGATTAATCGCGCTGACTGACAGGCCAAATTTAAGTCAGAGACTCCAGATAGTCGCGCACGCGGTTGCGACGCTTGGGTTGGCGGAGTTTTTGCAAAGCTTTTGCTTCAATTTGGCGGACCCGCTCGCGGGACAAGTCGAGGGCACGACCGATTTCTGCCAGCGAATAGGGGTGTCCGTCGCCCAAACCAAAGCGCATCAGAATTACATCTCGCTCGCGACTGGTCAAATCTGCCAGCAGTTGCTGCAAGTCGCGGTGCAGAGCTTCTCGCATCAGCATTTCTTCTGGGGAGATGCTGTCGGTTTCGAGCAAGTCGCCCAACTCTGTATCTTTTTCGTTGCCCACTTTAGTTTCCAGAGAAACAGAACGGGGGACTCGCAGCAAAACTTCTCGGACTTGGGAGGCCGTCATGTCCAACTCGACAGCGATATCTTCGATCGTAGCTGTCCGACCTTTTTCTTGAGAAATTTTGCGCTGGGCTTTTTTGATTTTGTTAAGTTTTTCGGTAATGTGGACGGGGAGGCGAATGGTGCGGCTTTGAGTGGCGATAGCCCGCGTAATTCCCTGCCGAATCCACCAGTACGCATAGGTGCTAAACCGATAGCCCCGCGTCGGGTCAAACTTTTCTACAGCTCGCTCCAGTCCCAGAGTACCTTCTTGTATTAAGTCGAGCAATTCTAAACCGCGATTTTGATATTTTTTCGCCACCGAAACCACCAGGCGCAGGTTCGCCTTAATCATATGGTCTTTCGCTTCGACGCCTTCGGCTTGAACTCTTTCTATCGCCTCGACTGTCATCTCTGCTAACTCTGCCCACTGGCGCTTGCCTTCGGACATAATTCGCTTGAGTTCGGGCACGTCACCGACGCCGGCGGTTAATGCCCAGCGTTCCAGGGAAGGTTTATGTCCCAACTGTGCTGCTAACCGATCTCGCACTTCAATTAAATGCACAAAGCGCGCAATTAGCCCTTCTTCCTGGGAGGCGACGGTGTTGCGTAATTCCAGCAATTTGATATAGCGCTGAACTTTTTGAGCTTCCGAGACTTCTTCGTCTCTACCCAAGAGACGAACCCGACCTATTTCTTGGAGGTACAGGCGCACTAAATCTGTAGTGCGGCGGCTGGCATTTTTTTGCAATTTTGCTGCTGGGTCTGCATCTTCTGTCTCTGCTGGGTCTTGGTCGAGCAGTTCGTCTCCAGCTTCTTCAGCATCTTCGTCCAACACATCACCTTGCAAGGGATTGACTCGCAGTTGTTCGTCGAATTCAGCTTCAGCGTAAAAAGAGGTGGCTGGCATAGTGATTTTCTCAGTTGCTCCGGGTGAAAAGATGCTACGCTTAGCGGTTATTTATAATTAAGATGCCCACTTAGTTAAAACGAAGCATCACCGCTTTGTGTTTCTTTACTAACTTTCCTGACTTTTCTGCTGTTGTTCGATCGAACTTTTGCTGCCCCACTTGTTTTACCAAGATTCTGGAAAACGCTAAGAACTTTCTGATGTAACAGGTTGAAGGCCCGAAAAGTGTGTTGTACTTCTTTGTTTATGTAGCTAGTATAGATAGTGACTGGCTAGAAACAAGTGACGTTAGTCAGAAGTTAAGTTAATCTTCATCACCAATAAGCTGGTTCCCGATCACTTCGGAAAATTAACCATTTTTTTAATAAAACTTTATATAACTCGGCGCTCTAGATTAAAAATACCTTAGTGAACGGAGACGTTTAATCCATTACAGCATATGGGCTTGAGAGTTGCTAGAGTCCGCAGTAGCGAGTTATTGGCTGACGCAAAAACCGGGTTTATTCCTCAAATTTCTGGATTAAAACCTAGAAGTTTGAGGAAGAAACCCGGTTTCTGGATCTCTTTTGGGTAAGTCGCGACTTTGAGGCGACGATCGACTGATAATTGTTTTGGTGTTGGCTGCTGCTTCCGGCTTAACATCACGCCCCGAACACCAGCATTTGAAACCGGGTTTTTTGCCCAGGGCGTACATATCAAGCGCAAGTTTTTCCTCGCTGTTACCCGGTTGATGGGGTTTTAGTGAGAATGGTGCGATCGGGCGCGAGTCAACTCGAATTAAAATGGCTAGCGTGGGTAAAGTTTCATCAGTTCCCTCACCTGTTCGGCGTGATAGGAACTGCGAGTTAAGGGAGAAGCTACAACTTGCAAGAATCCCAAAGATTCGCCAAACTTTCTCCAAGCATCAAACTGTTCCGGAGGCACAAAGTTTTCTACGTTCAAGTGCTTTTGAGTCGGTTGCAGGTACTGTCCAACTGTTAAAATATCGCAGCCGACAGCCCGTAAGTCCTGCATCGCCTCCCGAATTTCGGTGTCTGTTTCTCCTAGTCCCACCATGATGCCGGATTTGGTGTAAACCCCAGGTGCGAGTTCGCGGCTTCGCTGCAATAGTTCCAAGGTGCGATCGTACTTTCCTTGCGGCCGCACCTTGCGGTAAAGTCGCTTTACGGTTTCGGTATTGTGGTTGAGTACCTCTGGCCGGGCTGCGAGAATGATTTCTAAAGCCTGCCAGTTGCCGCACAAGTCAGGAATCAAAACTTCTATAGTTGTATCGGGCATCGCCGATCGTACTGCTTGAATGCACTCAACAAACTGAGACGCGCCCCCATCCGGCAAATCGTCCCGGTTGACAGAGGTAATCACGACGTGGTTGAGTTTGAGCCGCTGGACCGCCTGCGCCAATCTTTGGGGTTCCGTGGGATCTAAAGGTTGGGGCTTTTTCTCAAAATCGATGTCGCAGTAAGGACAGGCGCGGGTACAAGCCGGGCCCATAATCAAAAATGTCGCAGTACCTGCGTTGAAACATTCGCCGATGTTCGGACACGACGCCTCCTCGCAAACCGTATTCAGGGATAAATCCCGCAAAATTTCTTTGACGTTGCCGACGCGCTCCCACTGGGGGGCTTTAACTCGCAACCACTGGGGCTTAACTGTCACGTCTGTCTCCGCCTGAGTAGTGTTTTACAAATAATTATATACGAGCTTGCTAATTTTTAACTTGAATGTGATAAGCTAAAAATATAGTGACTAATTTCGGGATGTAGCGCAGCTTGGTAGCGCACCTCGTTCGGGACGAGGGGGTCGCAGGTTCAAATCCTGTCATCCCGATTGACTTTAACTCTTTACATGTAACGGATTTCAGATTTATTACTCTCTAGGATATTCCATTTTCTGCTCATCCTTAGCTCAGTCCGACTCTTCTAAGTAGCTGAGTAGCCCCAAAACTGCTTCCATGTCCGCCAAGTCTGCCCTTGACTTTTTGCGCCGCGCTTTTAACTGATCGAGCATATCGGTCGGCTCTGCAGATTCTGCAACGGTCGGAGCTGAGTTTTTATTTTGTTCCCGTGAGCGCCGTGCTTCCTTGAGTTCTGCCTCAAACATCTGCACCTTCAGTCCTAAGTCGCCGTTGCCAGAGTATAGAACCCATTTGACATCTAACAAGAGGGTGCAAGCCTTCTAATCATCAACCTAATAAAACAAAGGTTGAGCTTGGCAGTCGCCGCTGTCAAACTTCTCTCAAAGTTCTTCACCAAAATTTTACATTTTTCCATCCAAGCATTTGACCGTTCAATGACCCACCTTGCTTTAACTGGGACAAATCCTGATTTCCCTTGAGCTTTTTTTTCAGCTTTTGATGGCTTTTCTGAAAGTTCAAACTTGATTTTTGTCATAATTTCTGGAGATTTTTTTTTAACTCTTTTGTGAGATATTCGGGATGATAGCCATTGTCTAGTAAGAGTGTAATTTTCGGAATATTTAGAGGTTTGGACTTAAAATAATCGAGATTTAAAGTCAACATTTCAATCAAACCAGCATCATCTGATACACTAGCTTTTGTACAGTGGGTAAACAATGGAAACCCAAGTGTATCAACGGCTAGGTGTCTTTTAATACCATTTGTAGATTTGTAGAAACAAAAGCCTTTTGACTCAATACTAGCATTACAAGTATTTTTTACGGCTTGTGAGTCTATCATCATCATCAATCTAGTCCATTTGGCTTTTTTTTTACCTGCTCACGCACTTGCTCATGTAATACCATCATCAGCTATTCTATTACTCCCTGTGAGCGCCACTGCTTGTAATGCCAATATACAGTAGAATAGGGGGGCAAGTCCTTCGGTAAGTCTTGCCAATTGCAGCCATTTTTTAGTTGGTAGAAGATGCCATCTAAGATTTCTCTTTTTGTCCAGTTACATGGTCTAGTTCGGTTATTTTTGGGCAATATCTCATGTAGTATTGGTTCAATTGTTTCCCATTCTGAATCCGTTAGACTGCTATAATAAGGCATGGCTGCTACTGGATAATGCTTTTACGGTCACGTTACAACAAGACCGTAAAAGATGTCAAATGGGTTGTATATGTAAAGTAAATCCTAAAATCTTTGGGTAATTGCTTTTTTAAACAACTCTTGTACTCTGGTATACAGGGATGGCTGGTTCTTTTTTAAGGTGATTACATAATCTCTTTTTTTTGACAATTGACTTCACAATTGACCTCTGGCAGCCGATACAATCAATCGGGACAATGCTTCCCTTTAATTACAAAACTTTTATTAAAACATAAATTGCTGTGATTCAATGTAGACTTTTTATAAAATTTAAATTTGCCTAAAACTAATTTTTGACTGGCCGCCCCAGCACCGATAAGATGAATTGCTTTTTTATCTTTTCCCATAGTAAGTATGGCGAAGAGTTTTGCCATCAATGGCGATTACCTCTCCTGGATTGAAGTAACTAATAGATTGAATCCAACTCAAAAAATATTTCTGAAATTACTCGGGTTTAAGACGAGAAAACACTCGCACACTTGTGTCATCATGTCAAGGTATGCCATTCGGTACTTCTAAAAATTTATTTAACCATTCGTATTTATAGCGACCGTAACTTTCGATATCCATCCATGTATCAGCAGCGCCAATCACGACACAAATTTAGATGGTGATAATATCAATTAATTCATAGCATATTGTCCGTTCAAGTTTTGGATCTTCTCAGTTAAAAAAAAGGTCGGTCATGGTAATTTTAGGCTTGAGCTTCAGAAAAACGAACTCTAATTAAATGTTTTGTACGTACTAAATAATTATTTGCTAATATACCGTATCCTGTTAACATAAAATTTAGATGCGTTCGCCCGGAGCCGATCGAGAGGAGCTAGCAGTAAGGTATAGGCAATAAATGTTGCCCAGATCAACCTCAGAAACAGTTGTGTTTTCATTATATATAACGATTAGTTAAACCAGACTCAACTAAATTATCGTAAAGTAGCAGATGAGTTAGCGCCGTCTATCTTAGGTGATAAGCAGTTCGATTGGAACAGCGGCTGCAAACCCTGTTTTAGTTCGGGGATGAAAGGCTCTACAGCAGGCGATCATTACTTTAGGCAGACGCAGGAGCCGCGCCAGGGGAGATACATTTTAAAAAATCGGTTGTTTTCATTACACCACCCTTTATTAGAAAAGGAGTTTCAGCGGTGAACTTAATATCTGTAGAGGAACTCAAAGCGCTGGTACAACAATCTCCTGGATTGTGCGTCTCTATTTATATGCCAGTAGCTCAAGGAACAGAAATTCAACAAAATCCGATTCGGTTCAAAAATTTAATCAGAGAGGCTGAAGACAAAATAGTAGAGTACGGATTTGACAAAAAAGAAGCTGCTCAATTGCTAGAGCCAGTCAGAGCAGAAATTGACCAGGAAAACTTTTGGGAAAATCAAAGCAACCTGCTGGCGATTTTTGTCGGTTCGGGATTTTTCCGCTACTATACCTGTCCGGTTAATTTTGATGAATTAGTGGTTGTGAGTGACAATTTTCACGTCAAACCGCTGATGCCTATGCTGACAGGAAATAATTTATTTTATGTTTTAGCTCTCAGTCAGAAGGAAGTGAGGCTGATTGAGTGTACGGCTTACAGTGCTCGGGAAGTTGAAGTTGAAAACTTGCCGAGAAGCCTTGATGACGCTCTGCAATATGACCCGACAGCTAAAGAGGGTCAGTTTCGGATTGCTACTTCAAAAGGAGGCACTAATAATTCTTTTCAGCATCCGGGAAGTTTTCACGGTCAAGGAAGTCCAGATCGAGATGAGCGCCAGCACGAAATATTGCAGTATTTCCACATAATCGATGCGGTCCTGCACGAATATTTGCGCAATAAAAAAGCTCCTTTAGTGTTAGCGGGAGTTGAATATTTGCTCCCGCTTTACCGAGAAGCCAATAGCTACCCGCATTTAGTTGAAGAAGGAATTACAGGCAATCAGAAACTTCTCAAGCCGGAAGAGTTGCGGGCAGAAGCTTTGCCACTGGTAGAACCTTTGTTTTTGCAGGCTCAGTCGGAGGCGATCGCACAATACCGCGATCTCATAGGAAGCGATAAAATTTCTGCTGATTTGAAAGAAGCTGTTTCGGCTGCTTATTTTGGACGGGTCGATCGACTGTTTGTTGCTCTTGGCGTCCAGCAGTGGGGTAGTTTTAATCCCGAGACGAACTCGGTGCAAATCCACCCCGAGGCAGAATTGGGCGACGAAGATTTGTTGAATGCCGCAGCAATTCAAAATATTCTCAACGGCGGAACAGTTTACGCCGTGCCACCAGAAAAAGTGCCGGAGGAGGCACCTGTAGCTGCTATTTTTCGCTATTAATTTACCAGGTTTAAACCAATGGAATCTACTTCAATGACAAATTCCGACAAACAAAACCAAAGTAGCAGCGGCGATACCGAACGCTGGGCATCTTTAATTGGCGGCGGCGCGCTGGTGCTTTTTGGTTTGTCGCAGCGTTCTTTGCGAGGTGCTTTGCTGGCAGTTGCGGGCGGCAGTTTAGCAGCCCGCGGGCTGGGGGTTGTGGAGGGTTTGCAGTCTGCTGCCGATCCGAATCAAAGCATTAAAGTTGAAAAGACGGTGACGATCGACAAACCGGCTGATGAATTGTACCGTTTGTGGCGCAATTTTGAAAATTTGCCTCGGTTTATGAAGCATCTCAAACACGTTACGGTAATAGATGAAAAACGTTCTCACTGGATTGCCAGCGCGCCGATCGGCAATAGTGTGGAATGGGATGCAGAGATTGTCCGCGAAGAAGAAAATCGCTTAATTGCTTGGGCGTCTGTGGAAGGAGCTGATGTTGACAATTCAGGCTTTGTGCGCTTTCAACCGGCACCTGCGGGACGCGGTACTGAGGTAAAAGTTGTCATCGAATACAACCCTCCGGGCGGTGCAATTGGTGCTGGCGCTGCTAAACTATTTGGCGAAGCTCCAGAACAGCAAATTGCAGATGATTTGCGCCGCTTTAAGCAGTTGATGGAAACTGGGGAAATAGCGACTACGGAAGGTCAACCTTCGGGCCGCAAGTAAGTATAGCATTTTTGGTGGTAAGCCCTTGTAGGGACACGGCGAGTGTAGGGACTTAGGCCAAGCCCATAGGTGTTCAACTTAAGCTTTTTGTCCACCAGTCCTCCCGCCCACCCGTTAGTCCGCCAGGGAATGAATTCCCTGTCTCATAGCTAAAGTCCTCTCAAAGAGGACTGAAAAACTCATTAGTCGTCTTCAGACGACTTTAGCTTTGAGGCAGGGGTTTCAACCCCTGTCGGACTATCGGTTGTACGTTAAGTTGACACCTATGGACTCTTGGAGTGTCCCTACTACACGAGCGATCGAGCGGGAGGTTGTTGAGTACAAAACGTAGAGTTTGTGCTCTCAAGCTATTTGTTGTTTACCTGATTAGCTGATGTCCTCAGAAGTGGTTTTTGGAAATGCGGGCGCTGAAGGTGCAAGTCGCGGGGGGTGGTTTGCGGGTCACTTTATGACGCCTGAAGATGACCCGCGATCGACTTCTGTTTTAGAAGTAAAATGGGGCACTCACCCTGCCGGAGATTGTAGGACTCAGTGGGCGGTAAATGCGGCAGCCACGACGCTTTCTATCCTAGTAAAAGGGCGGTTTCGCCTGCAATTTCCCGAGCAAGAAATCTTGCTGTCTCGCGAAGGAGATTATGCTCTCTGGCTGCCGGGAGTGCCTCATTATTGGTCTGCCGAGGAGGATTCGGTAATCGTGACTGTGCGGTGGCCTTCCCTACCGGGAGATAGTTCTGGAGTTAAGAAGTAACTGTAATTTCGGGAACCAAAACGCGGCCGCTATAACCTGCGCGATGGTAGCGATCGATCGCCTCGGATGCGATCGCACCCGCTTTCCCACTCTCCACCAAAGCTACGCAAGCACCGCCAAAACCTCCGCCCGTCAGCCTTGCGCCGTAGACTCCCGGAATTGACTGCAAGATGGCCGCTAGCGTGTCTACTGCCGGCACCGAAACTTCGTAGTCGTCGCGCTGACTGGCATGGGAAGCATTCATTAACTCGCCAAAACGTTTTGCTGGCAAAGATTTTACCGCTTCGAGTACGCGGTTGTTTTCAGTAACCACGTGCCGCGCTCGTCTTCTGAGGGCTTCCGGCAATACTTCGACAGCTTGGGGGTCGGCGATATCCCTAAGAGCTTTAACTCCCAATATCCGCGCGGATTCCTCACACTCGGCGCGCCGCTGGTTGTAGCCGCTTCCTGCTGCGAGTTGGTGACTTTCGCCACTGTCAATTATTAAAATTTCTGTGTTTGTGGGAAAAGGTATCGGGCGGCATTCGAGGCTGCGGGTGTCGATCAATAGCATGGTGTTGGTGTCTGCTAAACTCGACGCCATTTGATCCATGATGCCACAGTTCAAGCCGGCATACCGGATTTCGACTTGCTGTCCGATTTGAGCTAGCCGCACGTCGTCTATGGGGAGGTTCAGCAGCGCGCGCAGTCCTCTGAGGGTTGCTATTTCTAAAGCGGCGCTACTGGACAAACCGGCTCCGATCGGTACAGTCGAGGTAATGTAGAGATTTATTGGCGGTATTTTGTATCCTTCTTTTTCTAAAAGTCTCAGGCAACCACAGATATAAGTAACAAATTTTTGCGGTATGGTATCGTCGTCTGAATAATTTATGAGTTCATCATATTCTGCTGAATAAAAATGGTGTCGCTCGTCACTGCTGAAGCCGATTTGTACTGTGGTGCGCTGGGGAATCGCAGTTGGAAGTACAAATCCATCGTTGTAGTCTGTGTGTTCGCCCAGCAGGTTTACTCTGCCGGGGGCGCTGGCTGTGGTTTTGGGTAATGTACCAAATACTCGTTGGAATTTCATTTTTTAGGAAGTGGTAATTGGTTGTTGGTTATTTGTTATTGCTTATTTGTTATTGGTTATTTGGAAAAACAGCTATCCCTGTCTCCGTGACTTACGTGTTGTGCTGTTGGTAATTGGGAAGAAATAAATTTATTTTTTATCGTTTGTCCTTATTATAGTGCCCAAGTTTTTTGGTTAATTCAACCCCTGTTAACAAAAATAAACATCACCGTAGGTTGGGAAAAGTTAGTGAGCTGTGATAGAATGACAGGCTAAGATTTCTCCAAAAATTTACAAAATGCGATCGACCCGACCCCGAAAACAGTTTGCTCAACATTGGCTCAAAAGCGAGAAAGCCTTAGATAAGATTGTGAAAGCGGCTTCTTTGGATCGCGATCGTGTCCTGGAAATTGGGCCGGGTACGGGGATTTTGACTCGACGCTTGCTGCCTGCGGCTGAGTCTGTTGTTGCTGTGGAGATCGATCGAGATTTGTGTCTCAAACTAGCCAAACAACTCGGCAAAACCGACAATTTTTTACTGCTGCAAGGCGACTTTTTGGAAATGGACTTAGAAGCTGAACTAACGGCATTTCCAAAATTCCAAAATCCGAATAAAGTTGTTGCCAATATTCCTTATAATATCACCGGCCCGATTCTGCAAAAACTGCTGGGAACGATATCTGTTCCTGCTGCTAAACCCTTCGATGCGATCGTGCTCTTAGTGCAGAAAGAAGTGGCCCAAAGGCTATACGCTAAACCGGGTTCGACAGCTTTTGGCGCTTTGTCAGTGCGGGTGCAGTATTTAGCAGAATGCGAGTTAATTTGCGATGTTCCCTCTAAAGACTTTTTTCCGCCGCCAAAAGTCGATTCCGCCGTGGTGCGGCTGCTTCCCAGACAGATAGAAACTGCGGCGGTTAATCCGCGCTATTTGGAAAATTTAGTGAAGTTGGGTTTTGGTAGCAAGCGCAAAATGCTGCGAAATAATTTAAAAGGGACTGTGGACTTAGATAAACTTGTTCAAGTGCTAGAAGAGTTACAGATAAATCCTCAATCTCGCGCTGAAGATTTAAGCGTGGAGCAATGGGTAAAGCTGAGCAATATTATGTGCGATGTTTGAAGTTCAGGATTGTGTTAGATACCAGAATTTTTAAATACTTCGGATATCGGTTTTTTTAAAAACCGATTTTTAGGTGTAAATACTAACAGTTGAAGTTATATTTTCTGGCATTATCAAAGGTTTATTGCAGGCAAATCGGAATATTTATAATAAATTCTGCACCTTTCCCCGGTGCAGAAATACAGTGCAATTCGCCTTTATGTCTTACTGTGATAATTTGATAGCTAATCGATAAACCTAATCCCGTGCCTTTACCTACTGGTTTAGTGGTAAAAAATGGATTAAATAACTGGTTTCTCACCGATTCTGTTATTTCGGGTCCGTTGTTGCTAATTCTGATTTCTACCACTTCAGTGTCTAAAAGTTTGGTAGAGATTTGGATGAGGTAGGGATGAGCTTCATTGGCTGCAATCGACTCGCTGTGGATGCCATCTTCTAAAGCATCAATAGCATTAGCCAGGATATTCATAAACACTTGATTTAGCTGTCCCGGGTAGCACTCTATTCGGGGTAAATTGCCATATTCTTTGATAACTTGAATATTCGCCCAACCTGGCTTAGCATTCAATCTGCTTTGCAAAATCATCAGTGTGCTGTCAATTCCTTCATGAATGTCGGCTAATTTCATTTCTGCTTCGTCATGGCGAGAAAAAATTCGCAGCGATTTGACAATACCAAAAATTCGCTCAGCGCCGTTTTTCATAGAAATTAATATTTTTGGCAGGTCAGAGATGATAAAGTCTAAATCTATAGACTCGATTTTTTCTTGAACTATCGGTATGGGATTCGGATACTGCTCTTGATAGAGATTCACCAGTTCTAGCAAACTATTGGCATACTGGCGGGTGTGAGTAATATTCCCGTAAATAAAGTTAATCGGATTGTTGATTTCATGAGCAACCCCAGCGACTAATTGTCCTAAAGATGACATTTTTTCGCTGTGAATTAGGTTGGATTGAGCCTGCTTCAATTCAGACAATGCTTGTTCGAGCTGTTGAGTTTGAGACTTTAACTCTGCGGTGCGTTCTTCAACTCGGATTTCTAATTCTTCTTTAGCTTTTTTTAGTGCAGCTTCGGCTAATTGGCGCTCGACAATTTCCGATGCGAGGAGTCGGTTTGCCAATTCTAAATGTTGAGTTTGAGACTTTAATGCTGCAGTGCGTTCCTCAACTCGAATTTCTAATTCTTCTTTGGCTTTTTTTAGTGCAGCTTCGGCTAATTGGCGCTCGACAATTTCAGCTTCTAGGAGTCGGTTGGCGGATTCTAACTGTGCGGGGCTGGGAAGTGCTAGGGCTTGAGGCATTAAGTCTACCAAAAGTATGGCTGTAGCAAATGAAATAACGGCAGTAATTGCTTTCATTGTTCCTGAAAGCCAATAGGTAGGATGCCAAAGCGTCCAGAGTTCAAATATGTGAGTCATGCCACAGGCGACGATAAAGGCTCCAAACAGGGCAAAGATCCAGTCAAAGGGCAAATCTTCCCGTTTGGAAATAAAATAAACCAATGTAATCGGGATGGAAAAATACGCGAGTGCAATGATAGAATCTGAGGCAAGGTGAAGCCAGACTAACGGGGTATGCCAGAGATAGCAGTGGCCGTGAGGAATAAATGGCCCGGAAGTAAAAAAAGTTTTCCACATTTCCTGCATAATATTTCCTTTGAGTTGTGAGAAAATGGACTCGGACTGGTGTCAATTAATTTCAACCAGGGGTTTCTTTCACCTGCGGCTTAATCACCTATGCGTTCATATTCTCTGTTAGCTTCAGCAAAAATCAATCTGTATTTGGAAATCATAGGCGATCGCCCCGACGGATATCACGAACTGGCGATGGTACTTCAAAGCATAGATTTAGCCGATAGAATTGACTTGCGTGCGATTGGTACGGATACGATTCGCGTGCGCTGCGATCACCCGCAAGTCCCTCCTGATAAGAATAACCTGGCCTACCGGGCGGCGGATTTGTTGGCGAAGCAATTCCCCGATGCTTTGGCGAAATACGGCGGTGTCGAGATTGCCATTCACAAGCAGATTCCAGTGGCGGCGGGGCTTGCCGGCGGTTCGGCAAATGCGGCTGCGGTTTTAGTCGGGATGGATTTGCTGTGGCAATTGGGACTTACTCAGTCGGAGTTGCAAGAGTTGGGGGGAACTTTGGGTTCGGATGTGCCTTTTTGCATTACTGGAGGTACGGCTTTGGCAACTGGTCGTGGGGATAAACTGTCGCCATTGCCTGATTTGGCTGGCTTTTCTGTGGTGTTGGCGAAGTACCGCAATCTCAGCATTTCTACGGCATGGGCGTATCAAACTTATCGCCAGCAGTTCAGTAGTTCCTATTGTGCAGCGGAAGATTTGGAGTGCCGCCGGGAACGGCTACATTCGGGGCCGATGGTGGGGGCGATCGCCCAAAAAGATCGATCGAAAATTGGTCAATTGCTGCACAACGATTTAGAAAAAGTTGCTTTACCTGTGTACCCGCAGGTGTTGCAGTTGCGGCAGGCTTTTGAGTCGGCGGGGGCTTTGGGAACGATGATGTCCGGTTCTGGACCGACGGTGTTTGCGCTGGCGGAGTCTTCAGAGCAGGCTCAGCAGGTTTTGGAACGGGTTAAAAGTGCGATCGCTTCTCCAGATTTGGATTTTTGGGTAGCACAGTTTAGCAATACTGGGATTCGGATTTTTTCGGAGGGAAACGAGACGAAACAGCCGATTTCGAGGGTGTAACTCGAAGAGGGTGCGATCGCGATCGGCCGTTAAACCTGTCTAACAGCCGAGGGTCAAGATGAATCTAACTTTTCGCAGAGTCTATTGCGATCGAAGAACTGATAATATGTCATGCAACACCGATTTTAGTTTTGGTAAATTAACCAGAAATCTAAAATCTAAAATCTAAAATCTAAAATCGCCATGACTGATTTAACTAATCCAAATTCTACTTCTAAACCTCTGAGTTCGGCTGGAGATGCAACCTCTGCATCTTCCACGCCGCCGACGATTTTGCGGTGCGTGATGGGTTCGCTGATAGCGGGCGGGTTTGCGGCGGCTTTGTACGCGCTAACTTTGTCGATCGTCCAAACTTTTGCAAATTCGCCCATTCATTCTGACAATGTGACTGCGATTAATATTGGCGCGGCTGTGCGAACTTTAGTAATGGGAATTGTCGCTTTGGGTGCGGGTGTTTTTGCTTTTGCATCTTTGGGTTTGATGCTGCTGGCTGTGCAACTTGTAATTCAAAAGTTGCTAAAAAAACCCACAGCTTGAAGTCTACAAATTACAAGAATTTGGCTGCACAAACTTTCATCTGCAAAACAAAGACTGCATACTAAGATCGAAGCAATGGAATTATTTACGATCGGACACTCCAATCTGAGTATTGAAGCGTTTGTTTTGCTACTGCAACAACACGGAATTACGGCGGTTGCGGACGTGCGATCGCATCCGTTTAGCCGGTATTTACCTCATTTTAATAAATCCGAAATTAATTCTTCACTGTCAAGTGTCGGCATTCAATATGTTTTTTTAGGCAAAGAGTTAGGCGCGAGACCGGAGGATTTAAGCTGTTACGATTCTAGCGGTAAAGCGTTATACGATCGCATAGCAGCAACTCCTTTATTTTCCGCAGGACTTCAGCGCTTGCTCAAAGGTGCAGCCAATTATAAAATCAGTTTAATGTGTGCGGAAAAAGACCCGATCACTTGTCACCGCACTATTTTAGTTTGCCACAAGTTGAAAGATTTTAACTTGCAGATTAATCATATTCTGTCAGATGGCAATTTAGAATCACAGCAGCATTTAGAAGAAAGACTTTTGAGCAAGTTTAACAAAGGAAAAAAAAATAATGAGCCAATTCAGCTAAGCTTGTTTGAATTAGAGCCTGATATTAAAACTGAAAGGGTGGATTTAGAAACAGCTTATTATCTTCACGGATGGGAAATCGCTTATGTCAGCAAATAAAGCAATTAATTAATTAATCAAATATGTTCCTGTTGGCGGATTTTGCTAACCCCAAATATTTAAATACCTCCCCGCAAAACCTAATTTTGTATGGGCGGAATACGCCACTTACTGCTAGAAGTAACGCGTCAAACGATTTTTTGCGTCCTGAACAACTCTTGACATCGCATCCATTTATAAACTAAGGTACAGCCCTCCGCGCCCACCCTATTTTTATAAATTTTCTTCGACTTTTAACGTTGTTCGTGCTATAATTCTGCGGGACTGTAGCAGAAAGGGGTGCTTTTTGATGAAAGCAGAATTTTATTTTGACTGTCACAAATATATTTGCAGTTTAGTTCAAGTAGATTTTGTCAAAGAATTAAAAATAAAAAATCATCAAGGTTTTGTTTTGGCTGTTAAGCAAGGAGAAAAGATTGGGCTTTTGGGAAAAAGCCGCCATAATGCTAAAAAAGTTGATGTATCTAAGCCGCATTTTTATAATGTAATTAAAGCGGCTATGAGCGCTTTGGAATTAGAAACTAAAAATGAGGTGATATTAGAGAGAAATCGAACTATTGCTGATGCAGAAGAAATGATTCAGCAGCAAAACCGAGAAATTCGCGTTCTCAACGAACAGATTAGAATGCTTGGAACTAAGGTTGAGGAATTGTCAAGGGAAAAGCAGCAGTTATCCATGCAGTTAATAGAAAAGGAAACCAGAGAAACAGAAATTAGTCAAGAAATTGATAACTTTCCTGCTATCGAGGAAGATTTACCGGCGGCGCAAATTGAGCAGGGGATGGGAGAAACTGAAATTAGTCAAGAAATTGCACAATTCCCGATTCAAACTTTGGGTTTGGACGTGCAGTTAATAAAAACTCTACCGGATTATGAAGGAATTGATGAAAAGGAAAAAATGACCGAAAGCGATGTTAAAAGTGTCAATTTAGAATCTTTAGAATTTAGAGAAGAAGTAGAATTTCCGGAAGGCGAAACAGAAATTAAGCGACTGTCTAAAAAAGGTTCCCAGAGAAGGATGAGAAAGAAATAATGATGATATATTTTTTCTAGAGTGTGACGCGCTAGTTATAGCAAAAGTGTGCGCCATATACACGCTCAATATAGAGTTTATGCGTATCTATTGTGCATCTTCTATTCCTCACTATTTGACAAAGTTTCTCTAATTATTGTCCGCAATCAACTGACGGTTGCTCTTGCTCCGATCGCCCTGCTTTGTTCAATAAATCCAGGTACTTCTGCGATCGGCAAAAATAGAAAAGCTAAACTTTGAGCAGCACGATCGTATTTTATCTCTACAAGCTGATATAGTTATAAGGTTTGCCCCCGCTATCTTCAAAGTTAGGCAACGCCAAGGGAAGAATAGATTGTGAACCTATTTATAGAATAATTTGTGTAGTCAGACTCTATAACGAAATCCGGCGGCTGGTCTGTTTATAACTCAGTATTTTTGCTTCTGACTAAAGCTTAAGTCGGTATGTAGAAACAGGTATCTAGTTCGATTTTTAGAAGCTGATTTTTACTGGATGAAATTAGGGTATAGACGAGGAAGATAGGCAATAATGTAAAGTTTGGTGAGAAGATGCAAAACTTGTGCTATTTCCCACATTTTTTCCCGAAAGATGTCCTGGAGTCCAAAAATAGGATACAACCCACATTCCGCAGATATGACTCCAGATTACTAATATTTTGGAAAAAACTCATATAGAAAATTTTGGCTTAGCTGGATTTTGGGTATTAAATGTGGTTTTTGTGAATATTATTGTAGAACTAAAAAAATAAAAATCCGTAAAATTTTGCTACGATTATACACATCTCGCTCAATCTTTTGAATCAATAAAATACCTCAAAAAAAATAAGCGACTTAGATCGGGATGGGATGATGAGTATTTGACTAATATTCTCGCTGCTTCAGCCAATGAAATTCTCACAATTTACTTGTTGCTGACTACTATACAACTTGTAAACAGTGGTTGTCAGCTTTTTATTATATAAAACTAGGCAGCTAGTAACAACCACCATTAATCAGTTAGCCCTTTCTCTAAAACATCCTTGACCAGAGCTTCTAATAATGGTGAATTTATCTCAAAAAATAGTCACCGATGGTGAACAGTCTTCCATAATAAAATGCGTTACCATGTGCACCTTCCTCTGCCAAATAGGCAATCAAAATCCCCAATTTCCCACGGGCAGCCAGAAATTGAAAGATTGAAAAATTTGGTAGTGTTCAAGATGTAATGATATAGGAGTAAAGTTTATTTCCTTGTCGTCTCCTCATCTCTGCCTGTCCAACCTGTGCCTTTTCCCGAAGTGTCAAAAATGGCCGCATCCACAACGGTAAACATCGATTTAAGTGTCATGATTTTGGGAGGCAATTTGCCCTTGCATCTTCAGAAAAAGGTGATCGATCGAGCAATCCGGCAATTGATTGACCACTTGTTGGGGGAACGCATTTTCCTGGCGGGCATTGCCCGTGCGGTGCAGGTGTTTGAGCAATGGCTACTTTCCCGAAGTCAATGAGAAATATGCTCTTAGTGTCACACCAAGTCCCAGCGACAGCCAAAAAAAAGGGAGGTTAAGGATCAGCGTGTGATAAGTTGTGGTATGAGTGTGAACAATAAAGGAAACAATTAGTGGGTCTGGTTAGTTCGTGATGCAGATACCCGTGAAATTGTCTGTGTTTATATTGACGCACGGCATGAAGCGGCAGCAAGGGCAATTGTGGCATTCATTGCCTCCGGTTTACCGCCAGTGTGCGGTTGCTAGACTGATTTCTAGGCAGCATATGGGCAGTGGTACGCCCGCAATTCACATCAGGCGGTGGGGAAAGAGAGTGGTAAGAAAAGTTACATTGAGCGGTTTAACAACACGTTACTGCAGCGTGTTTCTCGCTTGATGAGAAACACCTTGTCATTTTCAAAGTCGTTAGACCATCATATCGGTGCTATTTGGTATTTCATCCATCATGACAGTGCATCATTACTTGTTTACCACTACCGAAAGCGTTAGGGGCCTTGGTGTAGTCTGTGCGTAGCGTGGAGAAAGATTTTAATTGTCCTGAAAATCTCGATCGACACTTATGAGGTCACTCTATGGAGCCAAATGATACATCGGCACGCTACGACCGAATTGCCCAATGGTGGCAAACCGAGCATCAAGATTCAACCTACGGGATTGCCCAATTAGAAAGGGCGATCAAATTTACTTCTAAGCAGCACGCAGCACTTGATGTCGGGTGTGGAAGCAGCGGACGTTTTATCAACAGCTTATCCAAGCATGGATTTCAGCCTGAAGGACTTGATATTTCTAGGGAAATGATCGATTTAGCCCAGCGGCTACATCCAGAAATCACGTTTTACCGGGAAGACATTTGTGATTGGCTGCCGCCGAAACTCTACAGCCTGATAGCAGCCTGGGATAGCACGTTTCATCTGCCAATCAACCAGCAAGCGCCTGTGATACAAAAGCTATGCGATGCGCTTGAACCCAATGGAGTCATCCTGTTCACTTGTGGCGGGGGACATACAAGCAGCGAGGTTTCGGGAGCATTTCAAGGTCAAGATTTTGATTACAGCACTTTGGGTGTAGATACTTTTGTGCAAATTCTGGTTGAGCATCATTGCACCTGTCGCCATCTCGAATATGACCAGTATCCAGAAAATCATGTTTATATCATTGCCCAAAAGACCTAATTTATCATTCGCACCATTAAAGTGTGGGATGTCGCAACTGGTGGCTGTATTAGGACGTTGATGGGCGATCGGCTGTATGAAGGCATGAATATTCGAGGGGCAACGGGATTGACGATCGCTCAAAAATCGACGACATTGAAAGCGTTAGGGGCGTTGGTGTAACGTGTGTCGAGATTAGGGCGATCGCGTTAACTCAGCGCTTAACTTGCGGATCTTGAGCGGTGAAATTTGGTAAGATTTTGCACACTGAGTTCATGCCGCAACAGGTTACGCCATAAGCCATTTAGAAAAAATAGACGTTTCGCTTTTAGTAAGGAAGCACATTTAATTGGTACAACTCAAGGCTTTCTGATTCTTGACTCCATTCGGCAATTCCTCATTCACCCATAACCCACATAGGAGAAATACCTGATGTCTACATTCAAATACAACCGTTTAGACAAGAATAATGCTGCGGTTCTACTGGTCGATCATCAAACTGGACTGTTCTCACTTGTGCGTGATATTGGTGCCGCCGACTTCAAAAATAATGTGCTGGCGCTAGCAAGTGCAGCCAAATTTTTCAACCTGCCTACAATTTTGACAACTAGCTTTGAGCAAGGCCCCAATGGAGTTCTCATCCCTGAACTGAAGGAGAAGTTTCCAGATGCTCCCTTTATTCCGCGTCCCGGACAAATCAACGCTTGGGACAACGAGGACTTTGTTAAAGCAGTAGAAGCAACAGGTAAAAAGCAATTGATTATTGCCGGAATAGTCACTGATGTATGTGTTACTTTTTGTGCGCTTTCGGCATTAGAGGCAGGTTATGAGGTTTTTGTTGTTACCGATGCCTCTGGAACCTTCGATGAAGCCTGTCGCTATGCAGCTTGGGATCGAATGTCTCGTGCTGGAGTTCAGTTGGTCAATTGGTTTAGCGTTGTGTGTGAATTGCACCGTGACTGGCGCAACGATATTGAAGGATTGGGTAGCCTCTTATCAGGGTTTATTCCTGACTACAAAAACCTGATGACCAGCTATGCAGCAACGGCAAATGCTGGAGATCCAAATTAGTAGTGAGAAAGCGCCTACTTTATTTAGCTCGTGTTTAACTGAGTTAATATTGTCATCGTTAGGTTAGGAATTTTACGTGCAACTTAGCGGTGACTACTACTTGGTTGTAAGTCACGTATAGGGTGTTTTTAATAGATATTGTCAATGATTGTAAGCTTTTTTATAGTCATTTCCTCTCATGCCCAACCTTCGCGATCGCATTCGTTAATCTCCCTTCTGTTTCAAGAATTGCTGGCGAAAATTGCTGAGCAATTTGGTGTCTCTAGGGTAGTTGTTCAGAATAAAAATTTTCTCTTAGTTAATTCTTTAAATTCTATGTTGGAAGAACCGTTGGCGAGCAATACCAGTGAAGACAACTATCTAGTCACCGCTGTGATCTCTCATGTAGTGAAACCTGGGCGCGACGAAGGTTACGAAGCATGGTTTCATGGCATCGCCGCAGATGCACGAAAATTCAAGGGACATCTGGGTGTCAGCACTATTCGACCCCAGCATCACGCTCATCCTGAGTACGTTGTCATTCTCAAGTTCGATTGCTACGACAATCTTAAGACCTGGCTAGAATCTGACGTTCGGCGAGAGTGGATTGAGCGATTGCAGCCCTTGATTGAAAGGCCAGAAGATATTCAAACCCTGACCGGATTGGAAACCTGGTTTACGCTGCCCAATAAATCGATGAAGGCTCCACCCCCTCGCTACAAAATGGCGTTAGTTACATGGTTGGGAGTGTTTTGTACCATTTCTATTCTCAATCGTTTGCTTGTACCGCTACTATCTGGGCTTCCTGCCTTGCTCACATCTCTGACGATCACAGGTCTCACTGTTATATTGCTCACCTATTTGGTCATGCCACGCTTAACAAAATTATTTCGCAAATGGTTGTATCCCATTCCCTAAAGTAAGCTTACTCCGGCCTTTAGGCACGGAGCTTTAGCCTCAGATTTGAGCGCTCGCAAAGAGAGACAATTGTCCCTGTAGTTGACAACTCATCCCCGGACTTTGGGGAGGGAGCATCTCAATGAAAGCAGCCCAGCCCAAAATTGGAGGCAGGAGACAGGAGGCGCGAGGCTGCGAGGAAAGATGCAGAAAGAAGGAGACAGAAGAAGTGTTTTTACAAATATGAGATGCTGCCGAATGGCGATCGCTATTTTACCATAAACAAACAAAACCCGCTAGAGGCGGGCTTGATTTTAAGAATGTCAATTTAACTCATTACTACATCACAACTGCACTAATCAAAGTTTGCACATTTTCTACAAGAGCAGTAGTGAAATTATGAGTCACAGGTAAACTGTCAACCACTATTCCAGCGCACAATAGCATCAGGTACAGAATAGAGTATTTAAAGAGCGATCGCGCAACAATCTTATCCTCGGGAGTCTGCAACAGCAACCAAGCTTTTTGGGCAAAAATAGCACCGAGGAAAATAGCTGTCCCCGCATACACCGCACCCGCTAAATGCAGGGGATAAACTAACAGCAAAGTGGCAGGAATCATCAATAGCGTGTAAATCCAAATTTGGCGGGCTGTCTCTTCGTCGCCCTCAATTACCGGCAACATGGGCACGCCTACTTCCTTGTATTCGTCGCGAATCATCATTGCTAATGCCCAAAAATGCGGCGGTGTCCAGAGGAAGATAATCCCAAACAGCAGCCACGCACCCCAACTCAAATCTCCTGTAACGGCAGCCCACCCAACTAGGGGAGGAATTGCCCCTGCTGCACCGCCGATGACGATGTTTTGCACGCTGTGACGCTTCAGCCAATGGGTGTAAATTAAGACGTAGAAAACGATACCTGACATTGCTAGCAATGCGGCTAATAAGTTGGCAACAACTGTCAGCAATGTAAAAGATATTGTAGCTAGGGCGATCGCAAATATCAAAGCATCCCGTTTCTTGACACGCCCTGAAGGAATCGGCCGCCAGCGGGTGCGCTCCATAATATAATCGATATCACTGTCGTAGACACAATTAATCGTATTCGCCGACGCAGAAGCTAAAGCACCTCCAGTAATAGTTGATACCAGTAATAGCGGATCTACTTCTCCTTTGGCGGCCATCCACATTCCTGCCGAGGTAGTGATTAGTAGCAGTAAAATAATTCTGGGTTTTGTTAGTTGATAGTAACTTTTCACAACTTGCGAAAAGTTTTCGTGGAGGCGGGGCCGGTCGTTGGTAAGGATTTCTTGCATCGGTTGTAAGCTGTTAGTAATTATTTGTGAATTCGTCATTAGTCATTAGGTTGTAGGGGCGGGTTTTACGAGAAATATTTGGTGTAGCTACAAGGATTAATAAACCCGCCGCCTGTTACTTTAGTCTTATCTCTCAAGCTGATAAAACTCGATCGCGCCAAGCTAAAACACTAAAAGCTATCATGGTTCCCAGCAAAGCAGCACCGACTGCTTGGTGGGCGACTGTCAGCGGTTCTACCTGAAGGTGCAGCCGGAAAGTTGCTAATCCTAGAACTAATTGAGCAATTAGGCAAACACTCGCCCAATTAGCCAGTTTTCGCAAGTTTGGACTCAGTGCAGGCTGCCGCCAAGCCATGACTGCTACGGCTAAAGTCGCTGCGGTAGCGGGTACGATACCGGCGATGTGGCTGTTCATTACCGAGCACAATTCTGAGGAATCCAAACATTGGTGCAGCGCCCATCTAGAGCCTACTAATGCTCCTAGCAAACTTTGCAGGTAAACTAATAATGCTGCGATCGAACTTACCCAAGCTAATTTGCCGACATTTCCTGTAGCTTCGTAGGGAGTCAGCATGAAACCGATGACTAGCAGGGCGCCAAAAAATAGTAAAGCTGTTCCCAAGTGAGCAGTAACGATGTCAAATCTCAGCAGTTGTGTTACTGTCAAGCCGCCCAATACGCCCTGAAAAACGATTAAAAATAGTGCTCCGGCGCTCGCCCAAGGCAGCCATTTTGGCAGGCGGCTGCGGTAAAACAAAGATAGTCCTAAAAGTGCGATCGCGCTTAAGCCAATTGCCGCAGCGTCCAACCGGTGAAACCATTCCAGAAATACTTGCAAATTCATTTGCGCTGCGGGTATTAATTGACCGTAGCACAGTGGCCAGTCGGGGCAAGCGAGCCCCGCATTCATGACTCGTGTGGCGCTGCCTACAGCCATTAACAGCCAGGTTGCGATCGCAATTTTCCAGACTAGGCCGCGGATAATATCTTTTGGCTGCCACTGCACTCCTGCTGCTGCGTTTGGCTGATTTAAAACTGAGTTTGCCATGGAATTTACCTTAGCCTTTGTTATCGATCGAACTTAATTAAATATCGAGGTTTTGCTTTGACTGAGCTTAGCCTAGCTTAACACTCTTTTTCTCTGACCAACCGTCATTTTTACTACCTTAGCGACACTTTTATCCAATTAGTTTGTCTTTATAATTTTTTCAACTTTCTTCTTTATATTACAAAAGATGTCCTTTATTTTGTCAAACTTAAAAAAACTTTAATCTTTCCCCGCCCCTGGATAATTAAAAACTCCCCCGCTGTCGAGACTCGCCGGGAAAATAAAGATATAATTAAGAAAAAGAATTTAGGTGATGATTGTGATATGAGGGACTCAAAAATGTTTACAAAAAGCTAAGCAACATAAAAAAACCTATAAAGTAGGATTCGCAGCAAACTATATTGAGCTGATTGTTTTACCCTAGTAGTGAAGTATGACTGCAGATAAAACGGCAGTCAACAAGTTAAGCAAGTTATCACCCAGCGACTCTTTGCTCCAGGCTTCGTAGCCGCGAGCAAGCTGTTCAAGGATGGAAAAAAACAAGAGAAATGCCAGCTTCCCTGTTGGCCCTAGTTGGCTGCATAGCGATCGCATTCCACCGATCGCAGACTTAGGAGACAGGGTGCCTGAAACAGCACCAGAAATCACACCAGAAAGGGCTCCCACCCCCAGCAGCGCCAGCCAAATACGGTAAAGGAGCCAAACCCTCAGAGACGGGACAATCCGCAGGTATCACAGTCAACCTCAGCGGGATCTAAGCTGCTACACAGCTAGATTCTATAATATCCAGATCAAATAAATTAACAAATGCTAAAATATAGGTATATGTCAGCCCACAATCATCTATCTCAAGTATGAGAATTAGCATAATTGCTACATAAATTCTTAAATGAAAGAGAACTTGTTATTAAATGTTTTACATCCCATACATTGCTCGTTGCCGAACTTCCTAAGTCGTTGAATCTAAAACCTAAAATCTAAAATTTTGCAGCCATGTCCCAAAAAAATGAAACCGCTGTTCTGGTATTATCGCTCCTAATTACGATCGGGCTAGCCGGTGCAGGTATTTGGTGGCTGACAAGTCGAGGCAGCATCAATGTCGGGGGTTTATCACCCCAAAATCCGACTTTTCCCAACTCTGCGACGGGGAATTCGCCGCAATCAGAGCAGGCAATTGGGCAGCGTCTGAGTGCTGGCGAAAAACTGTTACTTCCAGAGCAAGCCACAACAACCAAACAAGAAGCAGTACAGGCGATCGCATCTGGCAACTATAACGCAGCTATTTCCGACTTACAAGCTTCGCTGAAAACCAATCGCAACGATCCCGAAGCACTAATTTACCTCAACAACGCCCGCATCGGATCTCAAAAATCCTACACAATTGCAGCAGCAGTTCCCATTGGCGGCGATATCAATGCTGCTCTAGAAATTCTGCGGGGGGTAGCTCAAGCTCAAAATGAAATCAACCAAAGCGGCGGCATTAGCGGTACTCCCTTAAAAGTTGTAATTGCTAACGATGACAACAAGCCAGAAATGGCAGCACAAATTGCCAGTGCTTTGGCAAATAACTCGGAAATTTTAGGAGTAATCGGGCATTTTGGTTCAGATACAACGCTAGCAGCCAGCAAGATTTACCAGCAAAAACAATTAGTAGCAATTTCTCCGACAAGTACGTCGGTGCAGCTCTCAGGAATTGCCAACAATATATTTCGGACAGTGCCGAGCGATCGGTTTGCGGCTAATGCTCTTTCCCGCTATATGCGGGGAAAATTGCAAAAGCAAAAAGCTGCTGTATTTTTCAATTCTGCCAGCAGTTACAGCCAATCTTTAAAAGATGAATTCACTACAGCTCTTTACGGAGATGGAGGACAAATCGTAGCCGAATTTGACTTTGCTAAGGGCAATTTTAATGCAGCCGATAGCGTTAAAAGTGCGATCGCCCAAGGAGCAGAAGTGATTCTGTTAGCATCCAATTCAGCCACGATCGACCAAGCTTTGCAAGTAGTGCAAGTAAACGCCAAACGGCTGCCGTTACTAGCAGGAGACGGTGCTTATACTGCTAAAACACTGCAAATCGGTGGCGCAGGAGCAACAGATATGGTGCTAGCTGTTCCTTGGCACATTCTGGCAGATCCGCAGTCAAACTTTCCCCAAACATCCAAACAACTTTGGAATGCTGAAGTAAGTTGGCGCACAGCTTTAGCCTACGATGCGACGATCGCGTTAATTGCCGGTTTAGGGCGCAATCCGACTCGTACAGGCATTCAACAAGCTTTATCGGCGTCAGATTTTTCGGCAACTGGAGCATCGGGGCCGATTCGATTTTTACCTTCGGGCGATCGTAATCGAGCAGTTCAGTTAGTAACTGTTAAACCCGGAAATCGCACCAGTTACGGTTACGACTTTGTGCCGATCTCCGGTTTGTAAACTATTGGCGATAACCCAATTTAGGTTATACTATTCATTGGTAATTTCTAGGGCTGGTCAAGCAAAAATAAAATACTTACAAGATGAGTAATTATATCAAATCCGCTTGCATCGGAATTAATATTACCCCCAATCAGGACACGGCAGTGCCATTTGCCTACAATTAATCGGGTGAGAATTGCATCTCTCATTAAGTGTTCTTGATTATTTAACCGTAGAGACACCGTGAGTGCCCATTGGTGTCAACTTAAGCTTTTAGTCCATCAATCCTCCCGCCTACCCGGCAGTCCGCCAGGGGTTGAAACCCCTGTCTAATAGCTAAAGTCCTCGCTATGAGGACTGATATCAATTCCGGTTACACTCCTTATGATGGGGAGTGGGGGAATGTGGAATTGCGCGACTTTGACTTTATCATTCCCACCCAACCGGAAACGATATTACAATAAAATTTTTTAAACTCATTAGTCCTCTTTAGAGGACTTTAACTTTGAGGCAGGGAATTCATTCCCTGTCGGACTGTCGGACAGTCGGACTACTAAATTCTCCCATACTTACTTCTGTTTGATTACTACCAAAGTAATATCATCAAATACTTTTTGCTCCCCGATGTATCGCCGCACGTCGTCAATAATAGCTTGCTTGATTTCTGCTGTTGACTTTTCCCTGTTAAGGGCAACAAGTTCAATCAATGGCTCAATACCGTATTCCTTTTGATTCATATCAAAAGCTTCGGTAATTCCATCTGTGTAGAGTACGACAACATCCCCGGAATTTAACTGTATTTCAGTAGTAGCAATGAAATCGGTAATATCTGGTTCCAAGGCGATGGGAAAGCCTAACTCGATGGTATCAATCTGCTCTACTTCGCCGCTGGAACGCACGACAATCACCTCTTCGTGCTGTCCGCTCAAACGCAGGATGTTGTCTCCCCGATATTCCAGCAAAGAAAGGCTCATACTTTTACCGCAATTCATGCGCTCTACGTTGTCAAAAAGCGTTTGGTTGACTGTCTGCAATAATTTAACTGGGTCGGTTTCATTGTGAACCAACAAAGTGCGAATTGCTGTTTGCGCCATAATCATTAACACGCCGCTTTCTAAACCGTGTCCTGTCACGTCGCCGATGCCAATTGTGGCTTTACCGCCGTGATTTAGTACGTCGTAGTAGTCACCGCCAACTTCATCAGCAGGTTCCATGAATGCAGCAATTTCTAACCCTGCAATTGACTCTAATTCCTGCTGGTGAGGCAAAATCATTTGTTGCAGGCGGCGGGTTACGTCTAGTTCGGCACTCATGCGAATATTTTCTAATTTTAGCCGTTCGTTCAAACTCAATATTTCTGTATTAGCTTGGGCTAATTCTGCGGTACGGTCTTCTACTTTTTGCTCTAAAGTTCGGTTGTAATCTTCTAATTGTTCGTAGAGACTTGCATTTTCAATGGAGATCGCAGCTTGAGCGGCGATGATTTTTAATGTTTCCACTCTTTCCGAGGTAAATGCGCCGATCGCCAAATTATTTTCTAAGTAGAGAATACCACCTAGTTTGCCTTGATTGAGTAGGGGAGTGCAGAGAATCGATTTGGGTTGAGTAGCGGTAATGTAAGAGTCGCGGGTAAATTGTCCTTCATCGGTGGCGTTATTTAATACTACATTTTCGTGGCTGCGAGCGACGTAGTTAACTATGGCGGTTGATAGCAGGCGAATTCCAGTTGCAGGATCTACAGAATCTACGGGAATGGATTGCATAATGGTAATGATCTCGCCCTCTACTGCTGCTTCGGCTTCTATCGCCCAATTCCCGCCTTTATCCAGAATGAGAAAACCTTTTTGGGCGCCTGCGTTTTCAATCACAGTTTTCATCACCTGGTTTAACAATTGTTCGAGAACGATTTCACCGGAGATAGCTTGGGATGCTTTCATTACAGCGGCAAAATCTAGCGCTTCCCCGGAATTGCTACCAGTTGTGGTGATTGGATTGATGGTATTATTTTCAGTAGCTGTTCGGGTTGAACCAAGCCACTGGAAATATTTTTCATCTAAATTTTCTACTTTGCGTTTTGCTCCCCAGATTTGATAACCTTGGTATGCTCTTTTTAAATAAATTTGGGCGAAGTCAGATTTTTCTTGGGAAAACCAAAACTTGGCGGCTAGTTCGTTGGCGAGTGCTTCATCCTGAATAAACTCATTTTCTTTAGCCAATTTGATCGCTCGATCGTATAAATCGATCGCTTCATACCACTTACCCGATATTCTGGTCATTTCTGCGGCGACTAAAAGATACTTATGCAGAAAATTTTCCTGGCAATTATTTGCCCAGTTTTGCATTTGTGCTTGGTTAGCCTCGATTTGAGTCCAGTATTCTTGTTGCTCTTCTGGAGAAACAGATGGATGGAGTGCAGCTAAAATCAGGGAATAGTAAAAGTTGTAATTAGAAACTTGAATACTACCGGAAATAAACGCTAACACTTCCCGCGTTTTGGCTATCGATGCTAACGCTAGTTGCAACTCGCCATATAAATAGAGAACTTGAGCGTTGAAAATGTAATAATAGCAGATTGCGTTTGGGGTTCGGCTAACTTCCTCTGGATTTAGATAGTCAGATTCGTGAATCTCATCGCAACCAAAATAAAGCTTATCTTGCGTTTGTCCGAGGAGGTTTTGTAAGATTATTTTCTGTCCCAAGGTACAATCTACAGACCATTGGTTTTGGGTTTTTTGGCAAAAAGGGAGAATGTCAGATGCCTCTTGAGGAAGTAAAGATAGATTTTTTCCTTGGTAAATTCCATTTAATAAAGTATGAGTCATGCTAAAGCCAGCATATTGAAGCATACCCGACTGTAACCCAGCCTCAATTGATTCGGCGTTAATATTTTCAGTTTGCTTGATATGCTTAACCCATGACAAAGAAAAATTGGCAAGTACGTTAGCTGTTTGACTTATAGAGTATAAATCATCGAACTTTTTACTTAACTGATATCCTAGCAGGGTGAGTTGGTAACTTAACTGATAGTTTCCTAATATTGTCTGTAGTACACCAAATATACTGTAGCTGATTGCCGATTTGGATTTATGACCGTATTCCACGCTCAGATTGGCAGATTTAGCCATAACGACGCCCGAAATTTCTGGAGCGCCTAAGTAGGCTGGAGGTAGCATTTTTATCAGTAGCTCTAAGGCAATCTGCTGGATGGGGTCTTCCATTTCTGGATTGTCAATCAGCGAAGCAACTTCTCGTTTTCCTAAAATTTCGCTAAACTTACCTAATTCAGCTTCAACAGCTTTGTTAAATTCGCCATCTGGAAAGTCGATCCCCAATTGCCGTAAAGCTGTTCGACCGACTTGAATCGCCTCCAAGTATTTGCCCTGCATGGTATATAGTTCGATTAGCAAATAATAGAATTCCGAGCGTTCTAGCGGTGACTTCACTCTATTAATACCCAATTCAATCAGCAATTCTGACTCTTGAAAGTTGCTATTGAGATATTCAACCTGAGCTAGGTTTTTATATAAATCCATAGCCATTTTATAATTATTTTTCCCTTTCCATATATTTCCAGTAAAAAAACCCTTTGCCGATATAAAATATTCTCTAGCAGCCGTATATGCGGTAGCTTCTTTGGCTTTTTTACCTGCCTTGAGATTCAATTGACTCAACTGCACTTTTTCTGCCTTGCTGGCTATCAAGTTTTTTCCTTTATTAAGATGATCGACTATAGTAAAAATATTTTCTTCCTGTGCATCTGAAAGTGTACTTGCAAGTAACAACCTGCCAATTTTAAGATGAACGGTTTGCTTGTGATTTTCATCAATCAAGGCATAGGCGGCTTGCTGGACGCGATCGTGTTGAAACTTATAATTCAGGATAATCAAAGAGGCATCAATAGGATTGTTCAAGGTAGTTTCTAGCGATGAAGTCGGTTGAATCAGCCCGGACTGGATAGCAGGTAGTAAATCTACAAATGTATCTGTCAGGGATTTTTCACAGACTATAGAGAGCGTTTTCAGATCGAAGCTATTCCCGATACAGGCAGCCAGAAGCAACGCCTGCTGAGGCGCATCAGGTAGTTTTTTTAATTTGTCTATCAGCAAATCCACCACATTTTCTGTGATACCTAAAGCATCGATTTGCGGGATATCCCACACCCAACAACGCTGTTGCCAATCAAACTTTAATAATTTTTCTTGAGATATAGTTTTGAGAAATTCATTGACGAAGAAAGGATTACCTGATGTTTTGCGATAAATTAACTCAGTTAGCGGCTCTACCAATTCTAGATTGCTGTGGAGAGTATCGGCAATCAATTGAGCGATGTGAGGAGCAGCTAAGGGGGCTAATGTTATCCTATTGAGAATGACTCCCTCTTTTTCTAAACGATTGACGGTTAAGATTGAAGGGTGGGTGGGGCTAACTTCATTGTCTCGATAAGCACCAATCAAGAGCAAATATTTCATCTGCTCGTCAGTCAAAATTAATTCGATAGACTTTAAACTAGCTGCATCTGCCCACTGTAAGTCATCCAAAAAAATGATCAGTGGATGTGAGCTTTGGCAAAACACCCGAACAAATTTTTGAAACACCAAGTTAAACCGATTTTGCGCCTCCATCGGCTCCAGTTGTTGAATCGGAGGTTGAGGCCCAACTATTAGTTCTACTTCAGGAATCACGTCAACGATGGCTTGACCATTAGAGGCAAATGCTGCCAGTAGTTTTTCACGCCATTCTGATAGCTGTGCTTCATCTTCAGCTAAAATTTGCTGTATGAGAGAGCGAAAAGCAGCAGCAATTGCAGAGTAGGGAATATTGCGCTGTAACTGCTCGAACTTACCAGAAATAAAATAGCCTCGCCGAGCTGTAATTGGCTTGTAGAGTTCCTGTACCAGCACAGACTTACCGATGCCAGAATAGCCGGAAACGAGTACCATCTCAACGCACTTTCGTGTCGGTTTTTCTGAGCTATTTGCTGAGGCTATCCGCGCCAAGTTTGATAATAATGTCTCAATTTCTCGATCTCTACCGTAAAGTTTCTGCGGTATACTTAACCTGTCAGAAAAATCTTGTTGTGCTAGCGAGAAATCTGCAATTTCTCCGCATATCTGAAACTGTCTGAGGCATTCTTCCAGATCCGCAGCGATGCCAAAGGCACTCTGGTAGCGTTCCTCCGCGGTTTTCGCTAACAATTTCACAATCAGGTTAGAAACAACTTTGGGTATATTGGGATCGAGTTCGTGAGGCGGTAGAGGCTGTTTGGCAATGTGGCAGTGTACTAATTCCAAAGCATCGCTTGTATCAAAAGGTAAATAACCAGTTAGTATTCGATAAAATGTCGCCCCCAGAGAGTAAAAGTCTGTAGTGTAGTCGAGGGTTCGATTCATCCGGCCTGTTTGTTCGGGCGACATATAAGCCAGTGTGCCTTCGAGAATATTTGGGTTTTTAATTGTGGGATTTTCCCGCGTAAATAGTGTAGAAATGCCAAAATCAATAATTTTCAGGATATCTGTTTTAAAATTCCAAACAATATTGTCAGGATTGATATCTTTGTGGATAACATTAGCAGCATGGATTTCACCTAAAGTCTTCGTTATTTTAATAGCAATAGCAAGAAATTCAGGCAAGATAAGTTTTCTATCTCTCAGGATAATGTCTAAGGATTCACCTCCAAAGTCTTCTAAAACTATTGCTAGTGTATTCTGATATTTTTGCAAATCATAAGCTTTAATCACTCCATCTATATTCAGGGAACGAGTAATTTCATACTCTTGCTTATATCTGGTTAGCTCCGCAGGGGTAGGATAATCTTCTTTGAGAACCTTGAGAATAACAGGTTGATTGTCATGGCGGCGGTTTGCTCGATAAACTAGCGAATTCGAGCTTTCAAAAATTTGGGCGATAATTTGGTAATTAGAAAAAATTTTCATACTTAAGATTTCCCTCAACAAAAAATACAAACAAAAATTATGGTTTTTTAGCGCTAATCAGATGATAATAAGTATGAGTGGGTATTGACTGAAAATCAATAAACCCTACTGAGGATAAGATTTCTTCTATTTCCTTTAAAGTATACTGCTTACCTTTCTCATACATCAGTAATATGGCTGACAAACAGGCGACTGTGAGCGGCCCATCTTTTGTGTCATGCAAAGGCATTTCATGCAACAACACTTTCCCGCCAGATTTTAGTACATCGAATGCTCGTCGAGCTAACAAATAGCAATGTTCTAAATCCCAATCGTGAAAAACATTGCCAAATAGAATAGCGTCAGGTTCTCCAGGCCACGCCTCTTCAAACATATCTCGCGCAACGGTAGTAATTTGTTTTTCTAAGCCATATTTGGCAATGTTTTTTTGTGCCATCTCGCATACAGGCTCAAGATCCATAACCGTGCATTGAATCTGCGGATTAAAAGCTGCGATCGCGATCGCCAGCGCTCCCGAACCACCTCCCACATCAAGAAGATGCGATATTTGACCGAACACAGGTTGTTTGGCTAAGTTTCCTGCGGTTGGCAGTATCATCATGTGCATCCGATCGATGAAGCTGTGCACCATCTCAATTTTGTGCTGATTCATCGCCACCGCCATCGGCATTGGTGGTTGAGCGCCACCGATTAATTTCATGCGAAGCAGATCCAGATACCATTCATGGGGAGGGCAAAACCCCGTATAGTAAAATGGGCTATCTGGAATCATGTATGTTTTTGCCACCTTTGTCAGGCCAAACCGTCCATCTTTCTGTCTTTCGAGTAATCCAAATGCGGCAAGAACTGCCATGAAAGCTTCAGAGATTATAGGTGTAATTCTGAGGTGTTTGGCAGCATCTTCAATTGTTTGCGGTGCTTCGTCTATCAGCTTGAATAGATTGATTTCTTGCGCTACTGTTATTACTGGCCCGATGATTCTAGAGCAACTTAGATCGAACAGTAAACGCTTATCGACTTCTGGAACGGGAAACGGTTCGTTGAACATATTTATGTAGAAGAAGGGAGTTGGGTCGTTAGGTTTGAATGACATTCAACCGATCCCGTAGAAACGAGCCGGATTTTCCCACAAAATTTTTTCTACAGTTCCCTGGGGCAGTTGCCCCTCAAGAGCAACTACTTGCTCCACAATATCCGATCCGTATTCTCCATGAGGATAATCAGAACCAAAGAGGACGTTATCGGAGCCGATATACTCAATAACTTGAGATAAGTGTGGTTCCGAAGGCTCCATAGAAACAAAACACTGACGGCGGAAATACTCGGAGGGCTTCATCTTCACATTATCGGCCACTTCCCAGCGCGAACTCTCGTATTCTCGATCGAGCCGCCACAACCAGTAGGGCAACCACCCGCATCCTGACTCCAAAAACCCAACTTTGAGTTGGGGATGGCGTTCGAGAACGCCACCTTCAATCAATGTTAGCAGAGCCATCATTTGTTCCATCGGATGGGAACAGGCACGTAAGGCAAAGCGAGTATTAAAGCGATCGGCCCCAGCAGTAGGCAGACGGCTAGGAGTTCCCTCGTGAATGCCAACGGCGATCGCCAATTCCTCACACTTCGTCCAAAATGGCTCGTAGGCGCGATCGCTCAGTAGTCGCCCTTTTACGGGATTAGGACGCAAAAAGACTGCTTTCAGGCCAAAATCGGCGATTCGTTGTAATTCAGATACCATTTCTTCAATTTCATGTCGAGCTAAAGTTGCGAAACTGCGATCGGTCTCACTGCCCTATTCCTCTCAAAAACAGCCCTCGGTTTCAAAGCAATTCTCAACAACAGCCACAGCGATCGCCATTCTCCGGGAGTTTCCTGCCGCTGCCACTGGCCAGGGCGACAGTACAGCATTTCGATCAAACAGCGGTGCTGGCTAATGTTCAGGCGATCGAACGCAATTCGCACAGTCGGGAATTCCACAAAACTGCACTCTTTTCCATCCCGAAAACTCGACTCCAACTGAGATTTATCGCTCACCAACTCAATCTTAGCCACAGGAACAAAACAGTTCTCTTCCATAATTTTCAGAGTCGCCGAATCGCAATCAATCAAACCTTTTGCCAAACGACGTTCAGTGCCCAACTCAACAACAGGCGGCGCTAGCGATCTCCTTACCTTGACTGCGGCACTGCGAGGGAGCGCTTTTATTTTACCCTGGGATAAGCTGGTCTCAAAGGCATATTTTGGCAAAATCTCTGCTGCTGTCAAACTTTCTTTACTGCCTTTATTTTTCATCGCAAAACTTGGCCACTGCGTCAGAGCAACTTCAGCGCCACTTTCCGAAATTACCGTTGTTATACCCCAAAAAGTTTGACCGCCAATATTCAATTGTACAACCCTGCGTAAATTGAACCATTCGTAAATGTCCGGTTTAGGAATATCCACCAAAATCAGTAATGCAATCCCCATCATCAGCAGGTTGTACGCGCTCCAAATCCATCCCAAACTTATTCCTTTAGACAAATGTGTACTTTCTGATATTGACTGGACAGTGTCCCAATTTTTAACTAAATTAATATTTAAATTGTGCCACAAACTGAATGCTGTAGCTGCGAACAAGACAATCAAAGGCCATCCCAAATTCCAGTTAAAATGAAAGCGATCGCTCGCCATTCCTTTTGGAGTCACCTGAAACCCTTTCCCAAAGGGATTCAGCATGGAACTCACCACGGTCACTGCTAAAGGAATACACTGAACGAACGAATAAATATCCGAAAGCAAAGCCGATCCCGATCTGCGGTTCAGCCAAGAAAACACAGTAAGTTGTACCAAATAGTAAGGCAGGAAAAAGTACAGCAATTCCCGCGCACTTGCCCGCAAAGGAATTATGTCGAAAAACGAATAACCTAAAGGTATCAACAGATATAAAACCTTGGTTAAACTGGTAAACCAGTGCAGCAATCCTTCCAAATGAGACAGCCTTTGTACGAATGTGAGACCGCGAATTGTTAAAGGATTGGAATCAATAAAAAATGCCTGAAGCGTGCCTCGCGCCCAGCGTAGCCTTTGATTTAGATGAGCCTCTATATTTTCAGCAGCCAAACCAGCACTCAATTTTTCATCTAAATAAACTAAGCGATATCCGGTTGCTGACAGCCGAATTCCGGTAAAATAATCTTCGCAGATTGAATCTGTGACCAAGCCTCCGGCTGCTTCTAAAGCACTCCGCCTCACTACAAAAGATGTACCGCAACAAACTACGCTGTCGGCGCTGTCTTTGATGATTTCAATTTGCCTGTAAAAGATTTCTTCTTCCGGCGCGAGTACATTTTCTAAACCTAAATTACGGGAGATGGGGTCGTGGTTGTAAAAGCTTTGCGGTGTTTGAACGAGGGCGATTTCGGGATTTTGAAAAAATCCAACTGTTCGAGTTAAAAAGTTTTTAGTAGGAATAAAATCGGCATCGAAAACTACAATTAGTTCTCCATTAGTTAGGGCTGTGGCATGGTTAATGTTTCCAGCTTTGGCGTGAATATTATCGGGTCTGGTTATATACTCGCATCCGAGTTCTTTTGCCAGCAACTTGATTTCATGGCGCTTGGTATCGTCGAGCAAATATACTTTTTTGTTGGCATAATCTAAAGCTTGACAGCCGATTACAGTGCGCCGTAAAATAAAAGCCGGCTCGTTGTAAGTTGGGATAAAAATATCTACGGTCGGGGTGAAATTTCCAGCTTCAACTGCAACTGCCATGCGATCGGCTTCTCGACGCCGGTCTTTCATTCTCAGCATTAAATACAGTTGAATACTGGTGTTGAAAACCAGTAGCATTTCTAGGAAAAACAGCCCCAAGCTAAAGATACCGTTGAGGGGATCGGTTAAATTTAGAGTAGCGAGCGATCGCCATAAAACGTAGCGAATGGTTAAAGCCAGAACTATTGCAACTACTACAGCGCGCGACCATTTCTGCGGTTGAGGCGAAATTTTAATTGCAGCTAAAGCAACGGAGAAAAGCGCGATAGTCGGCACTAACAAATACATCTTGCTCGTAGCAGGCACTTGCAGCCACACAGGCGGGTTTTGCTGCCAAGAGTTGATTGTGGCAAAAATACCGCTGACTGTACCTTCACGCGCAAACCAGGCTGCGACGATCGCACCTGCGAAAGCAACCGCCCCCAACACGACTAGCGTTGCCGTCGGCATCCGCGAAATCCGCCCAAAGCGGCGTTTCAAGTCTTGAAAATCAAATCTTGAAGTTGTCATAAAATAATTTTAAAGTCCCGATCGTGCATGCAAAAGTAAGGGTTTCTTGCTGTCCACTTTTTAATTAAGTTGAAAATTCCGACACACCTCAATTACTCTCTTTACATTTTTTTACATTTTGACCCTTGTATGATAATTCATCTTGCTTGCGGTTGCCAAACTGCTTAGCGAGTCCCAACCTGGCAAAATATAGCAGAAGGAAGAAGGAATAAGGCTTTAGTTACCGACGAGAGAAGTCCTTTCAATTTCGGTAACACTGGAATGATGGGGAGTCGGAAGTGGGGAGTGGGGGAATGTGGAATCGTGCGACCTTGACTTTATCATTCCCACCCAACTGGAAAAAATATCAGAAGCAATCTTCAGCAATATCAGCAACAGGCTTTCCGGCTTGTTCCATAATAAAAAATAATTCTTGTGGGCCGTTTCTGCGACGCCGCCCATAAAAAGCTGATTGAAAATGCTGCCACATTTGAGTCCTAAACGTCGGGCGCGCTTGCTATAGTTAAAAAAATTTATCTTTTCTACAAATCAAATAGGATTGCTATATCAAACTATAGCAATCCCTAGGATTTAACAATTAGACGAATTTGACATCTAACTAAAGGTAGATTAATTTTATATTAGTTAAAAAAAATTACCGCGATCGCAGCACAAAAACCCAGCCATCACAGAACTAATCAGCCATTTCTAATTGCGAGATTGCATAGCGGGCGACAGCCAAACTAACTCTGGCTTGTTCTATTTCCGACAATTGGGCCCAAGGTCTTTTAGTCGCCATGACCAATTCCCCCCCTTCCGAATCAACATCTCGCATGGCATAAGCCAAAGGACGTGCCAACACCTGCAAATCTTCCTCAGCCCACTGAGGCAAAATATCTAAGACGCACTCTACCATCTGGTCAGCTAAAGATTGATACTTAACCGTTGCGTTTTGCACGCTTTGAGCAATGCGGGCCAGAAAATCTTGAGGAACGCGAGCAAATTTTTCGTGCAAAGACTTTTGCAGAGCAGTCGTCAGCCAAACTTGTTCTAATTGCGAGAATAAAGCTTGCGACTTCAGGGCAATATCGCTATCGCTGAAGGAATCAGATAGCGCAAATTCCTGCTCTAGGGCAGCCAAATAAGATTCTGATTCAAGCTGTGCAGGATTCCAGGGATAAGCAACGTCAGTCTGAACTATTGTGGCGAGAAGTTCCATCTGGGCCTGAGTTTGTGAGTCGCGAAAATATTCAGAATCAGGAGATTGGGTAGCCATGATGTAATACCTCAGGGGGAAAAAGAAAATATAGAAGGGGGACTGTGCCAAGAGCTAGTTGGGAGCTATCAGTGGTAAGTAACTCTTTTAAATTCAGATTGGAGACTCAACGCCCAGAACTTTGCTGTGCCACTCGCCGCTTGCCTTCCTTAGCTACACGCGCACCTTAATTCGTTCCGCAATCAGTCTCACTGTAGCCCGAAGTTTTGGGAACCTCAATAGTGAACTCAAAAATCTGACCTTGAGAACTGCCAAATTTTAGCTGAGTCCCGCTGCGTAGCAGCAATTCTTGGTGGTGAACTCTCTGCCATCCATCAGAGCCCAAAACTAGAGTCCCGTAGCGAGAAAAATCGCGCAGGAAGTAGCTAGGTTCTTCCCGGCTATCTCCGATCGTGTTTCGGCAGAAAATCTCGGCGTGTTTTTGAGAAACCCACTGTTCTCGAATCACTACGTCGTTTTCTTCCCAGCGTCCGACTCGAACCATACCTGCGCGAATCGGCCAAACCTGATTGGTCGAGTCGGTGGATTTGGCATTTGGTCGATCGCGCCCCCGCAAATAAGCACAAGACGGCAACCGTCCCAGCCAAGTAGAAGAATTTAAAGGCAACTCAGTTTTGAGGTCATCTACCGGCTCAGTTAGCTGACCGTCAAACTCAGGGTGCATATACAGCACAGGCAGCGTCCAAGCCGGTTGATTGAACTTGTAAAGCGTTAGTAACTGCTGTCTGGCGACGGCGACGGCCCGGTCGATCGACATCCGTCCGGCCAAAGCTTGGGCAAAAGTTTGGATAAAACTCAGGGCCTCGCGATCGGCGATCGAGTCCCGCATCCCCAACACCGCCGGCACGCCGTGATGGATCAGTACCTCAGCCAAACTGCTGCGGGCGATCGCCTGTTGCTGGCCGTTAGTCGAGTGCAACCTCTCCACCGCCGGCTGAGCTCCCCAGCAGGCATTAAACACCGCCAGAGTCACGCGGCACCGAACTAATACCTGAGCCAGTTCAGTACCGTTAATCGCAGTGTCCGGCCCCAAAAACAGCAAACCGCCGTCGGGGCCCGGTATCCCGTGGCCGGCGTAAAACAGAATGTTGTAAGCTTGCGTTTCCAGCCGAGAAATTAGTTCTGCCGGAGTAGGTTCGATCAGAGTATCGACGCGAGTCGGAACGCTGATGTCAAAATATTTGCCGCTGTCGTCGGTTTGAAAAGCACTTTCCAGAACGCCCGCTAAGGCGAGTGCTTCTTCTCCCAACTGCAAATGACCGTTATTGCTGTTGGAAAATTGAGAATTAGCACCGCCGCCTGGTTCTGCTTGTCCCAACACTAGCAAAATGTTGAGCGACTCCGCAGGCTGCAGGGGTGGCAAAGGTTCAACATTGCTGGTAGTGCGGCTGAACAGCAGTTGCTGCGACAGAGAAATTGCCGGTTGACCGGCTTGAGGCTGCATAATTTCCCAAGGCAAAGCAATTAAATACGGTTCGCGCAAGTCTATGCGTACTCGCAGGGGTACATTTTGCCCGATCGCAATACCTTTACTTTCCTGGAGACTACCCTGAATCGGCCCTTCAAACAGCCACTGCCAAAGATTAATCCCCAAATGCTGCATCAGGCGGCTGCTGTAGCTTGCCGGTGGCCGAGGCGGATGCTGAGTCCCCTTGTCGCCCCTCTCCCCTTGACCGAGGTGGAGCGGCACAGAGGGCGTTGCTGGAGCGAGGTCTAGCGACTGAGGACTTCGTTGTTCAGCTTCTGCCAATATATTCTGGTTGTTTTCCGGCGAGACGAAACTGCCATCAGGATTTAGGGGCAATTCGTGAATTGTCCCGGAGGGCGAAAACATTTCCTGCCAAGCTTTCCAAGATTGGGAGAGGGTATCGGGCCACATACAGTCGTGGTGAACGTACCCGCTGGGATAGGGAGCTTGTAGAACCCAAGTGGCAAAATGGTTTGCCCCAGCGGTTCTCAGGCGAGCGATCGCTATACTGAGGCAAGGACTTTCAGGGCGCGCCATTCACAACTATCGACTCTGGATATAGGGTTGGATTGAGTTTATCTATTCGTAGTTTATCGGGTTTGGGGTGCGATCGAGTGCGTGAGATTGCTTTGGCAGTTTTTACTTTTACTTAGTGTCCAAAAATTTATCTATGCTCGGTAAATCTACCCAAGTGCCCGTAGCATTCGACTCTTGGGTCAAATCCATCAACAACTGCGAGTAAACCCCTTCTCTGAGGGACGGTATCAACGATTTACCTGCATCAATTGCTTCTACCCACCTATCTACTACTCGAATAAACGGTGCAATTCTCCCGTCTGGATATACTTGAGGAAACTCCAATCTTTGAGGAATTTTGATTTCAGCTAAAGGTTCTCCACCTTGGGAACCCCACAAGCGAAATCCGTGGACGTAATCTTGCTGGTTGTCGCTTCCCAACACCAACGTACCCTTACTCCCGTATATTTCCACCCAGTGTCCCCGGCCTTGATAAGTAACAGAACTCAAACAAACTTGACAAGGAGTTCCCCCGGCTAATTCCAACATCAACGTGCACGAATCATCGGCATCAACTAATTTTAAACTTCCCCAATCATTCGGATCTGGCCGCCGCGAAATTCCTGTAATCAAATGCCCAGAAAGCCTCTGCGGCGGGCCGAACAGCCAGCTAATATAATCAAAAACGTGAGAACCTGTCGCGCCCAAAACTCCGCCGCCTCGCTCTTTTTGCGCGTACCAATTCCAAGGGCGAGTAGCATCAGCGCGACTCGACACCAGCCAATCAATCTTAATTAAACGCTTTTCTCCCACATATTCTGCTGCCAATAATTCTGCTAGCATTTGCCATGCGGGGATGAAGCGAAACTCAAAGTCCATTGTGGCAATTGATCGGGAACCACCATTGTTAAAATCGGTTTGAGATTCGTTGTTTGCCAATCGGTAAAGTTCCCTGGCTTCATTTGCTGTAAGGGCTGTGGGTTTTTCTAATAATAAATGCTTGCCTGCTTCCAATACGGTTTTTGCCATTTCATAATGCAAAAATGGTGGCGTGGAAATGCTGACGCCTGCTACTTCTGCAATGGCTACTATATCGGCGATCGAGTCGCAAGCGTAGGGGATATTGTGGGTAGAGGCGAGATCCTTTGCTTTGTCTAAATTCCGGTGGTAAACAGCCACAACCTCTGTCCGGTGATGGGCTTGGAATCCGGGAATGTGCACTTTTTGACCGAAACCTGTACCGACTACTGCAACGCCAATTTTTGACATAATTTAATAATTGAGAATTGGGAATTGGGAATTGGGAATTGGGAATTAGGAATTAGTAGCAACTAATAAATAACTAACGACTGCAACATCTGCCTGAAGGTCGATAATTAATCCGTGTATCTGTATCCTCATCTGTGTCGTGCTTGGCTTCTTCCCTCATCCTTCATCCTTCTCCACCCATTCAATTACTTGTTTGCCCAAATTAACGCCGTCAAACAAGTCAATTTCTCTGATTCCTGTAGGGCTGGTGACATTAACTTCTGTGAGATAACCGCCAATAATATCAATGCCGACAAAGTACAGTCCGTCCCGTTGCAGCACGGGTTCTAACTGAGCACAAATTTGCAGTTCGCGATCGGTAATTTCTGTTTTTGCGACTCGGCCGCCGACGGCCATGTTGCCGCGAAATTCATTGCCGGTGGGAATGCGGTTGATAGCACCGATTGGCTTGCCGTTCAACAATATAATCCGTTTATCTCCCTCTTTGGCTTCCGGCAGATAGGTCTGAACCATCACTGGAATTTGCCCTTGTTGAGTGCTAATTTCCACCAGGGAGTTGAGATTGCGATCGCCCGCTTCCAGAAACAAAATCCCCTCCCCAGCTTTGCCACCCAATGGTTTAAGAACTGCCGCTCCTTTTTTCTCAACAAATTGCCGAATTACGTGTTTGTTTTGAGAAACAATGGTCTCCGGGATCGCTCCCTCAAATTGCAAAGCATACATTTTTTCATTCGCCGCCCGCAATCCTTTGGGACTGTTAACTACCAAAGTTTTAGTAGGATCGATGCCGTCTAGAAGGTAAGTAGCGTAGAGGTAAGGAATGTTGACTGGTGGGTCTGTCCGCATAAATACTGCGTCCATTGCTTCGAGAGGCTGCAAAGTAGGCTGTTCCACCTCGTACCAAGCCTCAGCAGCCTCCCAGCGTCCATCTACCACTTTTACTGGGGTCAGGGCTACCCGACTCAGCATTGCCCAGGTTTTGCCGCCGATGACGCTTAGTTCGTTGGCTTGAGTCGCCCAGACTTCGTGACCCAACTCTTGAGCGGCTTCCATCAGCGCTACGCTGGTATCGTGTCCTGGAATTAGTCGCGCGAGGGGATCGATGATGAATGCAAATTTCATTGTCAATTAAAATTAAGAATTGGTCGCAGGAAAATTAGGGCTAACTGAAAATTCGACAGGGAATGCCTCATTTTGCTGCTAGCAGCGGGTCTAGCTGGCCTAGAGCATCAAGTTTGTGGATGTCGTCGCAGCCACCTATGTGTTGGTCGTTAATGAATATTTGTGGCAGGGTACGGCCTCCGTTTGCTCGATCGCTCATTTGAGCCCGTGCTGCTTCATCTCCGTCGATGGCGTACTCGGTAAAATCAATCCCTTTTCGCTTTAGCAGTGCTTTGGCACGAACGCAAAACGGGCAGGTTCTCCAGGTGTAAATTTCTACTTTAGGGGTCATGGACGCTCAAGCAATAACAATATTTTTTAATTGTAATCTTAACCCTAGTGCGGACTGTTTTTAGTTCCTAGGCTGAAACCATTGATTTTTCGTTGGTAGTCAACTTGCCTTGGAGCCTTGAAAGCCTTATTATACGGTTGACTCTCAAAAGCTATCGGAAGGATTGATCTTAACCAATCTTAATTTTTATTTTTATTTTTATTTTTTAATTTTTATTATATATAGCAACCTTATCTTTGTTGGCACCGGAAGTTATTCATTGCTGAAACCCTTGCCGGGAAGTGAAATAGCCTTCTTGCTTCTTCTTTTTACCCTGACTGAAGTCGCTATAGTTTTCTTCCTTCAACATCCGGCTCTATTTGCAGCGCACAAGCTAGGTGTGAAGTTATTTTTTATACAATTTTTATTATTTTATATATTAAGTAAACAAATACCCATGCTTAAATAAACGGAGACATTGGGAAGGCAAACAGTTTGGTCCTCAGCCTGTCTAGCGCTGCGGACCAACCTGCTTGTTTCGCTTTCTGCACGACGAACAGATCATTCCTGCACCTGTCAGTAGGACTGCGATCGCAGTACCTGGTTCAGGAATAGAAGTTGAGTTTCTCGAAGGTGTGGTTGTGTAGATTTTTTGGGACAAACTCGACTGCGGCGCCAATTCCGGGCCGGGTCCCGTTGCTGTTGATGTCTGGCTGGAGGCACAGGCACTAGAATAATTTCCGGGACCGCAAACATCTACTGCTGAAGCCGGAGGGGCGGCAGCTAGATAGTAAAACGCTGTTGCCAGCGTGGCAGAGAGTCCAATTGCTAGTTTTGCCAGTGGCGTACACATAACTATTTAGTTAAACAGTGGTAAAATCGAAAAATAGAAATAGTCCTAGAGATTAGCGCTGTACGACGGGCAAGGGACGGGCAAGGATTTTAGAGTTCTTACAATAAATGGATGTATTCTCTCACGGACGTCTGTAAAAATAGTATAGCGCTTGAGGTGAGTGCCCAAACACTTTAATAATATTATTCTCTTTTACCTTGACATCCCGTACTGTGGTTTGCACAGCTAGTTTGCACAGGTAGTTTGCACAGAGTTAAGCAACATCATTATTTTTGCCACCTCTGAACCAACAGCCCTTACAGCCATTAACAAAGAGTCTTTTTACCTTGACCGCGACCTCCGGAAATTAATTATTGAACCTATCGCAAAATAGAGATGCTGTATTGTACTTTGCAATGCACAATCTGACTACTCTTTTATAATCTCACAGTTCGACTAGATCTGTCCTCAGTATATGTACGTATATTCCCCCATGTCAACTATTCAAAAGGAATATTTAAGTATTTACCGAGGGTAGAGGGCGTATTGAATGAGCTGAGCTAGTCTCTCGCGGAGAGTTTCCATCCCGAGACCTTTGGCAGCAGAAATAAATACTGCTTGAGGAAATTCTTCTCTGGCAAGGGCGAGAGTATCTTCATCTACGGCATCGATTTTGTTGAAAACTACAAGGGCTGGGCCGGGAGTTACGGGCATATCTGTCAAAATATTCATGACCGATCGAATTTGGCTCTGCCAAGCGGGATGGGAGAGATCGACGAGATGCAGCAAAGCATCGGCGTCAGTGACTTCTTCGAGGGTAGCCCGGAAAGCGTCGATCAAGGCAGGGGGCAGTTCGCGAATAAAGCCCACTGTATCTGTGAGGACGATCGACAGGGGTTCCCCGGTGACGCCGGGAATGGTCAACCGTCGAGTTGTGGGGTCGAGGGTGGCAAATAACTGGTCGGCGGCGTAGACCTCGGAATTGGTGAGCAGGTTAAGCAGAGTCGATTTACCGGCGTTGGTGTAGCCGACGATCGCCACTGAGGGTACGTCGTGATGATGGCGGTTCTGCCGCAGCCGGAAGCGGTGCGCCAGCAGTTGATTTACTTCTTGCTGCAATCGAGAAATGCGTTTGGCGATCGTCCGCCGTTCGGTTTCTAGTTTGGTTTCCCCAGGGCCTCTGGTACCGATGCCGCCACCCTGTCTCGACATTGCCTGACCGCGACCTCTGAGCCGGGGCAGGGCGTACTCTAGCTGAGCGAGTTCGACTTGCAATTTACCCTCGCTCGTTCGAGCTCTTTGGGCAAAGATGTCGAGAATTACTTCTGTTCGATCGACAACGCGAAGACCTATCTGAGTTTCCAAGTTCCGTATTTGTGCGGGGGCCAGGTCGCGATCGAATACCACCAGGTTAGCGCTAATTGTCTGAGCGGTGAGGGAAATTTCCTGAACTTTGCCTTCGCCGACCACTGTTTGCGGATGGGGGCGCGATCGTTTTTGGCGCACTGTTTGCAATACCTGACCCCCGGCGCTTTCTACCAGCCGCGTGATTTCTGCCAGCCCGTCCTCAAATTCCAACTGAGTCATGTGCTGAGTCATTACACCTACCAACAGCACTTTGTCTTGGTCTGCATCGACCTGCTTAGCGACAAACTCTGCTTGAAACTCTGCTTCGAGTCCTTCCACCAAATCCAGAAAGTCTTGGTCGGCGAGTTCGTCCAAATTCAGCGGTTCTGATATTTTCCAGGGAAAGTGTTGAGTTTTGATTATTGACTTTGGAATTGAAGGCTCTTCTATTTCATCAGTTGCATCTGGTTCTAACTGAGCGCTCAAAACAGAGAACTCAAAATTTGGCTGGTCTCCCTGGGGTATCAGGTGAGCGAGATAAGTTTCTTGAATGTAACCAGTCGCACCGCCGCCGCGGCGCTGAAATCCTCCGCCGGTCAGTGTCAGCCAAACGAGGGCGTCCAAGCGCTGAATTGCCATTGCTGTGAGGGCTGCTTCGCTTGGGGTTTCTGGCTTTAGGTGGGTGGCGATGCAGCGAATGCCGCTGAGGCGACCTCCCCCGTAGCGGGGCAATTCTAGGGGCGCAATCTGCGTTTGCCGGGGTGAACCCACGCCGACGCGAATTACTTGTCCGCGACGGTTGATGTAGGTGCAGATTGGTTTGTCTATTTCCGTGCTGATGGCGGCGACGCGCTGGGCGAATTCTGCAGTGGTGATGCGATCGCCCGGTAGTCGCTGGTGGTAAAGCTTTTCGAGTTGCTTGAGCTGGCTGGACTTTAAACCTTGAAGATTGCCGTAGATGGTTTCGATAACTGTTTCTCCCGATCGCTCTGTTTATCTCCTATTTTAATTAACTCCCGCGCGATGTGTTCGGCTTTTCAGTTGAAATTTACTAAATTTTCTTGCGTCTAGGATCTCGCGAATTCAGTATTGTCGAGTCACCAGCGCCGTTGTTTGTCGCTACGACGGGGCGATGGAGCCTTTCACAGCGGCCATATCAACTTGCAGTTGTATTTAATATCTACAGATACAGGCGATCGCTTAAAAAATCCCCCTCAACAAAACTTAACACTTTATTCTCCGCTTCAAAATCCTCCTTTAGACTTGTGTGTATCTTGAGCCTACAGGCAGATAGCAAAGCAGAAATTAGGCCGCTACCATGAGAAGCGAAACATTGTTAAGGAATGTAAAAACATGGAAACTCGTCCTACTAACTTGCCTCCTACAGCTAATGCTTACAACGGCAAAGATCGGAATGCCTTTTTGTTTGGCTTCAACCCGCAAGCAGAACTTTGGAACGGTCGCTTAGCGATGATCGGTTTCTTAGCTTATTTGCTTTGGGACGCCGCTGGATATAGCGTTCTCCGTGACATACTTCACTTTCTGCCTACCTACATTGCTCAGTAATGAGTAGCGGTATTTCCTGTCTGGCAGCGTGAGTAAATGCCACCACTGCCAGACAGGCTAAAAGTTACAAATGGCAGCGAGTATGGTTTGGTTCCTTTGTATCTTTCGTTACTTTTGAATGGCATTAAAAGACTTTTTGCTGTAATTCGATGATTAGGGGTGGGGGCGCTGTCGCTGGCGCGGTGAAGATGAACAGCAACAGATATTTATTGCGTAAAGGCGATCGCCCCTACTGTATTTTTGGCAATAAATCTCATCGAGCATTTCTGATAATTTATGAAAAATAGGAGCATCAACGATGATTAACTCAAATTTACTGGCAGTAGTAGAATCGACTTTGGCTGACACAGCATCAGGAAATTGGCAAAAACCAATAGTGATGTTGGTTTGCAATATATTAGCATTGCTAGTTCTCAGCCGCCGAATTTGGCATCCCCACGTCGGACCGAAAATGCCTCTACCCTTCCCCTCTTTGTTCAACAATGTTAGCGTACCGGCATTCCTGGCTTGCATGAGCGCAGGTCATTTGCTCGGAGCATTCATGATTTTGACCCTCAACATCGACAAGTATTTCTAGCATAAATGGCGTCGATTTTGTGGTGATTTATTGCTAGATTTTTTAGTAAGTTAAAAAGTGCCAAATAAATGGTAGGGGTAAGTGAAAAGCGCTTACCCCTAATTTTATTTTGCTTTGCTAATTTACGGTATGAAAGCCTAAATAGGCAAGTCATAGAAACCAGTACCCACAAAGCTTGGGAATTTTAAAATGATTTTTTTCATACCCTGATTAAACAACGCGTTAATCAGGGTATAAATTAATTAACTTTTCTCGGAAATTACAAAACTCACCCTCCGAGGGCTTATAGCAATTGGGAAATCTAAATTCCTACCTGTATTCAGCAACAGATTAATGCGACTGAATTTGCGAATTCAAAACCTTAGAAATTCGATCGCGCGTTGCTCATAATAGATGAAAACCCTATAGAGGCGCACTGGTTATGAACTGGAAAGCACAAATTCACTTATTTATCGCTTGCGGCTGCGATAGCCAAGAGGTGTAATTTATTTGCGGTTTAGTCCTCATACGCCGGAAGAACCAGCATCACTATTGTTAAATTTATTACAGACCGAAGGATTGCAAGTTGAGGAACGGTTTAGCATGGTGGAGGGCGATCGGATTCGTCAAAGCCCATACCGTAGTTATTGCCGGAAGCAAGTAGTTGTGTGGATTGAGGCAGGCTTTGGGTTTAGCAGTCCTTAATTCACACTCGATGTGTTACACTTGTACTACAAGCTTGACTCACTTATGATCTTATGATGAACCTCGAACGTAAAACACATAGAGATGGCAACTTATACCCTAAAGCATTTAATTGTCTAAAACTTCTCCCTGAAAGCTTTACCTATCATAACGAGCACACCCAACGGCATCCGTTCTCAATCTACAGTAGCTCGATACAGGAAGTCATGCAGTCTTTCAATGGTGTTCTGGATGAAATCGATCAGATTTATACGGCTTTGTTTAATGCTGATGGAAATTTAGATTATCCTTTAAAGAAGCTGCCTGATTTACAAAAAAAATTACTACACGCCTTACAATCTCACATTGATGATTGCTATTGGATTATTAAAGTTATTCACCCATATGATAGCAATGTTCAGGAAAAACATCCAGACCGTTGGTTGGATAAGGTCAAACACCCTGCTTATAAGCCTTTTCGGAATGCAATCAATGACTACAGAGAATCATTTGCTCCTATTGTTAATAAGATTAAACACAATGGTGGTCAATTGCGTCCCATAATGATGTACTCAATGGGACGTGGCATAGTTGCACGTACTGTAGACAAAGGTATTCAAACTTTTCCCAAAAATGCTCGTATTGTTGGGTATTTTCTAGAGGGGATGCAACCTAATGGGCGTATAGGCCCTGATTGTGAAATTCATCCCGATGGTATAACCGCTATTTCCTTAAATCGAGACCTACGTTATCACTTTGCAAATCTCTACCGAGTGGGTGATCATTTGAGGGCTGCAATTGCGAGAACGGTTCGTCACTTTCACGGAGAAAAATTGCGTCGCGATGTCGCTGTTAATGATACCGCCTCCCAATATGATATAGAGTCAATTGCAGAACGCGTCAGTAAGCTGCCACCTCTATTCTTTGAGAATGAGTTTTCTAAGAAAACACCAGATATTAAGTTCCACCGTCATAACGGGAATGCAGATTTGATTTTGGAGGTTCCTGGTTCTCAGTATATGACTTGGGAGGGAGAATTAATGATATATTATGAAATACAAGTAGATGCTGTGTGCCCTTACTATCAACTTCCTTACAGGTAAGTCAGAAGCGTTTGTAATTCCATACCCGGAATGCCTAACAACGAAATAACATTGTCTAGGTTGGGTTTCGTTCCTCAACCCAACCTAGGTGAATTTTAATTTTTAGCCTTAACTGAACTGTATTAGTTCATCACCAATTTGGACTAACAACCAGGAGCGATCGCCCACACCACTCTTGTTATCATTAAAATCAATGGCTGCAAAAGGGAGCTTAGATTATGCTTGCCCTCATCTCACCATAAAAAATTCAATGGGCTGCGGGTTCTGTAATACGCTTACCTACGACTTGGCAAGATTATCAGAGTTTGTACGATCGCCCTGGAGACGGCTCAATTCCGCGTCTGAAGTATCGCAACCGAGAAGTGCGATCGCCATTTCGATCGCCAATTTCCCCGACACAGAAGCATTAGGTTTCGTAGATTGCAAACCAGGACGCGGACAGTAAAATCGAGAAGTTCCAGGCGATTTAGTTCGAGATAAGGTGAAAGCCCGATCGCTAAAATTATAAATAGATTTTGCTGCCAAGATAACCATGACCACCATCACCCTCAACCTCTCTCCCGAACTCGAACAGCAGATCCGCACTGAAGCAGCTAGACAGGGCGTTGAACCCGATCTCTACATCCTCAACGCCCTACAAGAACGCCTCCAGCCTAGACTTCCAACCACCCAACCTACTGAAGCCGACTTGCTGCAACAAATTAACATCGGCTTTAGTGCACAAACCTGGGAAGAATACCATGCCCTCATCGCCAAGCGTCATGCCGAAACCCTGACTCCCGAAGAACACAAGCAACTGATCCAAATGAGCGATCGCCTTGAACAACTCAATGTTGCCCGCATTCAAGCCTTAATTCAACTCGCAACCTTCCGCAACCAACCTCTGACAGACCTCATGCAGACCCTTGGCTGCCTGCGGGTTCTTCCGTCTATGATAATAAGTAGTTAGAATCAAAAAAATGTATGCCAGTTGTAGCAGTTAAAACTTACATAGAGTATCGGAATGATGCCTATTGGGTTGAAGGAACTCGGATTTCTCTTGACTCGATCGCCTATGCTTTCCAACAAGGATTATCGCCCGAAAGTATTGTTCAGTCTTTCCCACTACTGACACTGGAACAGGTTTATGGCGCGATCGCCTTTTATCTAGCCAACCGCGCTGAAATCGACGCTTACCTAGCCGCCGAAGAAGCCGCATTTGATGCCATGCCTCAACCTCTACAAACCAGCGATCCAGCTTTGTACAACAAACTGATTGCAGCTAAAGCAGCAAGACAGCAGGTGCGATCGTGAATGTGCGCTATCAAGCTGATATTATCTAAAATCTCGGTCAAGACGAGAAGCTATGCGATCGCATATCCAGTGAACTCTCGGACTTCCGGTGGATGAAAAGCCAGAACAATCCGATCTTTGGGTACGCCAGAGGCGACGAGTTCATCAGTGATGCCGTCTTCAATACCATCATAATGAATCCAGATTTTGTCATTGCGAATTTCGGCGTGAACCACAGTACCATGAACTCGCAGATGATTTTCCCAACCTTCATGTATCAGCATAAAATGGTCGCGATCGCGGCTCACCACCACATAGGTAATCACATCCCCATAAGTATAAGGAAGATCCGCATAGTATTGGAGAATTTTCTCCAACGTCTCACGCCATTGGTCTACGGGTTGATTTGCGGTTGCCATTTGATAATCTCCTCCGTGTTTGGGTCAAAAACTATCATGCGAAAACCCGGTTCTTCTAGCAGCAATTTCCCAGCTTCCTCTTTAAAGTACGATGCAATTTCCGATATCTCTATCCGCAGCCAATTCTCAACACGATCTGCATCAGATATTTTTAAGTTATGCTGATACCGATTATTTTAAATTAGTATTTTGGGGCTGGTACATCGTTATTTCCCTGTAACAATAAACCCACTAGGGGAGATGTGATTAGGGTAGTAAAAATCGCCATTATTACCATAATAGTAAATAAAGTAGGAGTAATTACACCTTGCTCTAAACCAATATTGAGGATAATTAATTCCATTAACCCTCTAGCGTTCATTAATGCACCAATAGTCGCAGATTCCCGCCAATTCACCCCTGAGATTCGGGCTGCTAACAAACAAGCTACCCCTTTCCCTAAAATAGCAAGCCCTATAATTACGATGGTAATGACCCAGAGTGTAGGGGTATTTACTAACCCAATTTGGGTATTTAAACCCGAGAATACAAAGAAGATTGGCAATAAAAAAGAAGTGGTGATAAACTCAGTGTATTGTCTTACCTGTTCAGCAAATTCCCCGCGAGGCATAACGCTACCTAAAATAAATGCCCCAAATACCGCATATATACCCATATAATCGGTAAACCAGGAGCATAACATAAGAATTATTAAGACTAATGTGAGAGTTTGCATGGTTACTTTACGATCGCGTTTAGTCCAACGACTAAATATACTAAACATGGGTCTGCCGACAAAAATCATTAACAATACATAGCCAATTCCGCCACCAATTGCCAAGGCGGCAATACTGGCAGAATTCTTAATACTTGCTAATACAATTGCCAGTAAACACCACGCACTCGCATCATCGATTGAACCTGCTGCTAATGCTAAAGTTCCAAAGGTTGTTTTCGCAATACCTCTTTCATACAACATCCGGGCCAACATCGGAAAGGCGGTAATTGACATGGAAGCGCCTAAATATAAAGCCGCAGCCCAAGAGGTTATGTCAGGATTAAAAAGTTGTGCATTGCTGTACAAAAACAAAGCGAAGATCGCTCCCAATGTAAATGGTGCTATGATACCAGCAGCCGATATCAGAACCGCACTCCTGACATTACTCTTTAACAAATCGGCGTTCAATTCCAAGCCGATCAAAAACATATAAATTACTAAGCCTATCTGACTGATAGCGAAAAGAACAGACATGGAAGGATTGGGAATTTTTATTCCTGTGGCCAACAATAGAGAAGTATGAGGAAATAGCCATTGCTGCAAATCCGGCGCCACCAAACCAAATAGCGATGGACCCAACATTACCCCAGCGATCATCTCACAAACAACCTCAGTTTGTCCTAAATAACGCCCAATCATTGATACAATACGACAACTTCCCAAAATAATCGTTAGTTGTAGCAAGAGCTTTAGCACGATCTCAAAATTAGACATATATTTATACCAATTCTCCAAATTCTTGCAACAACCATGGGTGTTTTGTTTGTTTGCGCTCAAGGGCCCGAGTAGGTGCACTCGCTCATCAATTGTCGCTCGCCTTTAGGAGTTAAGGGTGACGACGCACCCTACCACTACTTTGTTGATCGGGACTTACGCACGATGCCGGGGTTAGACTAAATTTTACTCTGTTTATGACTAATCTTTTGTTTCAGTCTCTTTAATTCGACTGAATCTGTGCATTCAAAACCTTAGAAATTCGATCGCGCGTTTCCTCCAAATGAGCCCGCGTATAAGCATCAGCATTCCGATCCAAATTCCGAATACTCTTGCTCAAACCCTCCCGCAACTGCCGCAACTCGTACCAAGCCAAACTCCGCGCATCCTCTGGAACATTCGTTTTTCGCAGCACCATTCCGATCAAAATCGCCAAATGTTCCCGCTGCAAAGAACGCCGAAAAGTTGAAATTTGCATCTTCTTTTCCGGCTGCAAAACCTCCTGCCAGATATCCTTTTGCACAGTATCCAACACTTCCGGCAACCTCAAAGCAGTTTCCGGCGCTGATTTTAACTCGGCATCCCGCAGTCTCGCCAAGCGCACCGGAGATAGCAAAACCCGCAACACAAACCGCTGCAAAAAAGTAATTCGATCGCCGATCGGGTAATCTAGAGGAAACACCAAAGCCGGACTTCCCCAGTGTTCCCAGCGCGAAGGCGCCAATTTGTTGAGCAATTCCGGCGCAAAACTAAACGCATCCGGCGCAAAAACGTACTTTTCCAGTGTTGCTAAAGCTTCTCGCTGCTGAGAAAGTTCGATCGGCACAAACGGCAACTTCGCATTAGCGTCACCGGGGCGAATCCGATTAAACGACTGTCCCCCCACATACAAAGTCGCATTCATCACCTGCTGAACATAATACCCGAACACCGAATCAAACATCACCCGCAGTTCGTTATAACCGTCTTCCCCAACCGGAATTCGCTTTTCTAAACGCTTCCACATCGCCCTCGCATTATCCAATTGCCATTGCGAATACCTCAGCATATTGGCGCTGAGATCGAAGGTATTTGCAGCGGGGTCGAGAATATCAACAGAATCCTCATCTGGCGCGTAAGCTAATTGGGGTTCCGCAGCGCGGCTGGCAATTTGTTGCAGCGCTGGTAAGTCGCTGTTCGGGTTTGCGCCGCCAATCACTTTGTAACCGTACTCGATCGCCCAATCGTCGTAAGGCCCTACAATCGTCGGATAATAGTCGCCCTGCACAGTTCCCTGCGGTGCCAAATTAATCGGCACATAATCCATCACCGACGCAATCATACCTTGCGTGCGAGTTACCTGAGTATTGTTCAAATCCTCCGGTTGCAGCATCGTACTCCCGTGAAAATTGTGCCTCAAACCGAGAGTATGACCGACTTCGTGGGCAGTCAAAAATCGGATATATTCATTAACATAATTGTCAATCGTCCCACTGCTAGGCGCTGCATTTTCCAACAGATCCATCGACATTGCCCCGATCGCAAACTGTCGGCTCGATTCCAACCCAAAACACATATCCGAACTCGACATCAACCGCGATAAATGCGATCGCTTTTGCTCTTGGTATCTTTCTACCAAAGTCGGCAAATCATCAGCAATTCCACCTTGAGCATTTTCCCCGCTGCTTTTTCCTAAATCCCCATTTTCTAGCACCTTCAAATAGCGAGAATACATCCCAAACTGACAGGGATTAGTATTAGAACCGTTTCGCCCTTGAAAACTCTTAGATAGCGAGCGATTTTGTTCGACCAAAGACCGATAACCCTGTTTGATTTCCCGGACAACATTAGCATCCAACAGAATGTCAGCATCCAAAATTTCCCCCGTCAGCGGGTTAGTGCGAGACGGCCCGATGCCAGCAAACTGAGGCTCAAAAGAACTCGCCCAGCGGATAGTATTGTAGCGAACGTCAGCCGGGTCCCATTTAGCATTGTCCGGCATTTGTTTGACCTGAATTGCGTCAGTAAAACCTGCCTTTTCAAAAGCTTTGTTCCACTCCAAAACGCCCTCGCGAATTGCGTTTCGGTATTCGGGAGGCACATTATTTTCAATCCAAAAGACGATCGGCTGTACCGGAGGCGACATCGGCGCTGTCGGGATTTGCTTTTGCAAATGCCAGCGATTAATATAGCGCACAAAAGGCTCCCGGCTGCTCTTGTCAGAAAAGTCCTTATATGCTGTAAGAAAATAGCCCACTCGCTCGTCCGCCAGTCTGGGGCGGTAGCCGTTATTTAGCGGCACTTCCGAGAAACTGTAATGAATGCGGAGGTTAAAAGCCCGACTGTCAGGAACCGAAGGTAAATAGTTAACTTGACTGTCATTATCGCTAGAAAAACCATAGACAGAAGCAATCTCCACATTCAGTGGAAACGCTTTAACATCTTTAAAAGAAGACTTGTCTGCATCGATCGAGTACGAAGCGCCCAAAATCATCGGCAAAATCGCTTTTACCCCTGGTAAATCGCGTTTTTCGCTCATTAGCAAATCTCCTAAATCGATTAGCAGAGTTTGTTTTTGCGGATGAATGCTTTTGAGAGGCAAAGAATAGAGAATCGAATCGCTAAATCCCCGTGCTACCGAACCTGCTTGCGGATCGCCCGGAGTTGTGCGAAAATTTACATTTGGTATCACAAACTGCACGTTATTTTGGACGCGCCGCAGTTGAAACAAGAAATCGCCGAGCGGCATTCCGCTCAAAATGCCCGATTCTCCCAAACCCGATGCCAATGTCACAAAGCAGAGGAACTTTTTGTTGAGTTGTTCCGGTTTAATTTCCAGATATACTTTATCAGTGGCTTGATTGCGGTAAAGAGTAAATAATCCCTCTAACTGTTGTGTGTCTTTAACCACCTGTTCAAAAGGTGCCAGAGTTGGCTGTTCGCTACTTTGTTCGTTGCTGGGCGGCCCAGAGGATAAAGCTAAAGGTAAAAAGAAACCTTTATACAAACTGAAGCAGAAAAATGCTAAAGATAATATAAAAAATATCAAAGGCAGATTTTTTCTATGATTTTTTATCTGTGTATTTTGGCTATTTTCAGGAAATATCAATCTTTTCATTTTCAGTATTTAGCCGCCGGAAAGAATAGTTTTGAGATCGTCGCGCAGCACTCGCCACGCTGGATCCCTTTAACTTCTAAAATAACTCAAAACTCAAAAGTCAAAACTACTGTTTCGCCGGCCAGGGAATCATGGGATCTTGAGCCAACCGCTTAGACACTGCAACTGCACCGTAACGGTTGAGGTGGCTGGGGTCGGAAAAAGATTCCCGCGCCTGCGGCCACAATAAACTCTTATCTAGGAAAATTAGTCCGCTTTGGGCTGCTAATTCTTGCATATATTGCCGGAATTCTTGTTCGTAACCTGTCCGCACCGGATCTAAATAATCTTCAGTCAGAGGCATATTTACAAACACGAGATTGATGTTGCGAACCTTGGTAAATTCGATAAGATTTTTGAGTGCTAGAGCTTGTTCGCCAATCAATTTAAAATTTTGATAATCGGAGTCGTAATAACCAGATACTTTCGGGTGCTTCTGAAAGTATGTTTCGGGATTGAAGCGTATATCGATCGGCAAAAAGCCATTTGGTTGATACTCGCTGACTGGTTTACTCGCACCGGTTGGCTGGGCATTTTCCGTTGTTTGTTCGCCCAGGGCTGCGGTTTGGGGGCTGTCGGTTGCAACAGGAGCTGATGGATTAACGATCGATCGCAAAAACCCTTTAAGTCGATCGCGCTTTTTATAAATTGCAGAACCCTCAACCAACTTCTGACTCACCAATTGCTGAACGTTAGCTTGAGTTTGTCCCAAATTGTTTACCAATTCAGTGGCAGTCGCCACCGGATTGTTGGCGCTTTCGTTCGATGTTTCGGATTCTAATTGATTGGTGCGGATCAGAAAACTACCTCGGCTCAATTGCCTGTAACCTTCCGAAGAAGCGATCGCACTAAAAGTCAAATCCGGCCGCCCGCTGTTGAGAGCCCTCGCCCCGTCCGCCAACACCAGCAATTTCGGCAGTTGTTGCGGCGGCAAAATCCGGCGGACGATCGAATCTACAACCTGCAGAGTAGCTCCATTCACTCCAAAATTGTAAGCCGTCAGCCCCGGGTAGCCCGAAGCTGCCAAAGCTGTTTCCAACACCGCCGGGTCGATGCCCCGCAGCGCCCTCGAACTACCGACAATTAAAATATCCGGCGGTTTTTTGTGCAGGTGGATGTACTCTTGATAGCGCGCTATCTGGTCGTCAAGCTGCTCGCTCCTCAAAGTCGGGAACACCGGAGGAGCAGAAACATCAGCTACAGGAACGCTAGTATTTCCCGGTTTCGTAAACCCAGAACCATTGAAAGCCTCTTGCTGGTTCGCCGACGGCGACGGCTGCAACGGAATTTGAGGCAAATTCACCTCATCAGCAGGGGGAACGGGGTTCGGCGTTTCCTTCGGAAGTGAGGCTGTAACGTCGCCCAAAGCCTTGGGAGCTGAATTTTGACAGTTGGGCCCTCTGCAAACTTCGGAAGCGCTAGGAGCTTGACTGACAGTCGCAGATTGCAGAAATAAACCCAGCAGCCAATCGGTATTGAAAGTCAGCAGACAGCCGGCGATCGCCCAAATCAAAGCCATGCCGGCCGCGCGATCGGCTCTCACGCCCCCCGGCGCAGCAGCATTTGTTGACAAACCATCGTTGGGAACAAACAAACCCGAAGCGACAAGCGGTTGCACCGCAGCTTGAACGAATTGCTCGCCCAGATTGTATCCGGGGAGTCTGATTTTGAAGCGGGGCCGCCAGGAGTTGGGCATCGGAGCATCGAACACCAAGTTGTCGCCCAAACCCGAAAAACTCCCATCCTCGGCCGGCGCAAACTCCGGCACCGGTTCCTTTTGCAACACAGCCACTTGGGAGGGAGCCGGTGCGGGTGCCGCTGATTCCTCGTTAACAGCCGTTCTGAGGTCGATTGCGTAGCGCCACAGGGGCAGTTTCTGGCCGGCGCGCCGTCCGTAGACTCGCACCCCTGCCACTCCCGGAATTTGTAAGTGCCGCAAAAATTTCGCCACCGGCGGGCCTACCTTCGACTGAGAAGGGCAAGTCAGAGCTTCTGTCATGACGTGCAGCACGTTGGCTTTTTGCAGCACGACAGCCCGAATCCCTCCTGTTTCCAGCTTGCGTCTGAGATTGGGGTTGAGCAACCTGTTCAATAAAAAAGTCAGAGCCAATTGGTCGCCCTCGACTGCCAGCGTTCTAGCGTTTGCAGCCAAGTCGGGGTGGTGGGCGGCAGGCAAGTCCACCCAGTCTATCCACACCGGGGACTCCGGCGCCGCCTGAGAGTCCTTGGCTGGTTCTACGCCGTAGATAGTAGCTGCGCGGATGCCTTGGGGCGCAAACGAGGCTAACAAAGGGGCGATCGCGTCGGTGGTTTGGTGCTTATCCGGGTATTCTTGCCGTTTAGGCTTTTGTCCTTTTTTGGCAGTTTTGCTGCAAAACAGGTGGAGGGTTGCTTCTTTGAGGGTAGCCCGCACTTCGACTCTCGATGCAGCCAAGTGTTGATTTAGCAGTTTGGCGATCGACTGTACGTCTCCCCACCTGGCCCATTCCTTGAGAATTTTGTCCGGCGAAGTCAAATCCACCCGCAGCAGCCAGTCCGGCTTCGCTTCGCCGCTGACTTGGCTGGCGATCGCGGCTTCCCGGAAATCCTCTAGTTGCAGTTTCCGCAGCCGGCCGGCGATGGGTTCGGCCAGCAATGAGGGGTCTGGGCTGTAAGCTGACTCGCACAGCACCAGCAGTCGGCGTTCCTTGGGCTTGATATTTTCCGGCGCATTCACCGGCAGGGTTTCCCGGCTGGTTTTGAGTTCTTTTTCGCGAATGCTTACTTTCACCGAAACTCCCATCGGGCCGAGGATTTCGCTGAGATAGCTGGCGATCGCATCTGGATAGCCCCGGCGCGCCAACGTTTCCGGCGAAACTGTCAATGTTCCACCGCGATCGCCCTCGCCTGAGTCAGCTTCGGGGGATTGAATCAAAGCCACCGCGCCACGGTTCGCTTTCTGCTGCGGGGGAACGGTCCAAGCGAAAGCTTCCCGCGTCGCAGCAGCCGAAGTGTCGATCGTCACGGGGGAAGTTTCAAAAGCTTCTGGGTATTGAATGCGGGAGGCAATCGGCAGACTTTCGGCGTCAAAATCCAGTTCTTCCCGTACTTGCGGCGGGTGGGCCGCTGTTTCTACTGGTTTTGGTGTCTGTTTGAGTTTCTGGTTGTCATTCTTAAATTTGCCGAAAAATCCGCCTCTTTTACGGCTTCCTGGCGTTTCGTCGGGGGAGATCGCTGGCGGCGGCGCTTCGGTAACTTTTGGTTCTGGTTGCTGTGGCTGTTGCTGTCGCTTGGGACTGCTGCAATCGAGCCGGACTGTCCAGTCATTTTGTCGGGAACCGATTTTGCGGCCGCACAGAAACAACTGGTAAATTTTAGGTCGATCGGGCAGCAGTCGCGTTAAATCAGTGTGTTCGAGGGCGTTGGTAAATCTCGCCGTCACCAATTCTTGAGACGGACACTGCGCTGCTTCGCACAAAATGTGCAGGTGATTTCCCCGCAAACGCGCTTGTACTTGAACTTCGGGAAGCCCTAAAGCTTCTTGCGCCCACTGCGACGCGCTCGATCGATTGTCTGCCAATATGCTCCCGTTCGCATTCAACATGAAACTCTAAATTTTGCCAAAGCTGGTTTTGTTTTCTAGAAATAGCACAGTTACAGATTTTACAGACAATTATTTGATTTGCCGAGGCTAACCGTTTTCTCTGGTTTAAGCCATGCTGGACTTAGTGTCTTGCCTTGTATCCCCTCGGCTTTGAGCCGTTGGGGAATATTTTTTTGATAGTACCTCGACATTTTGGCACAGATAGGTCCAACTTAAGCCAAGCAATAAGTTATTCGTCATTAGTCATATCGTTTCCGTTTGCATCCGAATAATAATTAGACATCTCTCATGATTCTTGTGGAACAGGCATCCTGCCTGTTGAAGACTGGCTTTTCGGGAAATGTCTATTATTTTCCGACTGTAGTGCTGTGGTTTCGTCATGCTCCGCGGAGAGAGTCGCACGATGATCGATACCATTCGGGGAGTATCCGGATTTTATACAAAGCGTTTTTTCCGAGTGCGAGCTTAATATCTCGCGAGAAGATATTTATAGACTTGGCTGCGCGGGGACGATCGCTTGCAGGATATCATTCCGATGTCACCCGATTTGAGTTCAGAAGTCATTAGTCAGAAAGCAGCGGTCAAGATGATTATTTGCCTTGTAAACTGAGGATTACGGATTGACACAGGAGAAATTTATGCCGTCGGAAAACCAAGACTTGCTCAAAAATAAAACACCTAACAGTCCAAAGTTGCCAGTTCCCTCAGACATTTTATTGAGCTTGGTCGCCTTACCCATGCTAGGCGGGTTGGTGGTGGCTAAAGCTGCTGCTGAGTTTGTTGCGTCGATCGGCGTTGAAAGCGAAGAAGTCTTTCGGGGGTCGCGCCTCCCCGTGCTCAACTTTCCTCAATCACACGACTAGAAAGACCAAGGAAGGATGCTGCAGCTAGAAGTTTAATTTTTTGACCCCGCCTAAAAAGGCATACTAGCCCCCGACTCCTGTCGTGGAGAGATAAAAATTTTCGACCCTAGTTTAACTTCCCAGATTCATCTTTGGAGTAAATCTAAAATTGTTCGACTGAGCGCGACTCAACTGAGCGCTCGCCGAACGTCTCAGGCTGAGCGTCTAAAATCTAAAATCGCAAGTCAACTGATATGAAAGCTTGACAATAGGTACAATCTGTGGCCTAAGAATTAATCTTTCCTTATACTTTGTACATAAGTGCCTTCTACTTTCTACGTTGCAATAAGTTGTCTCAAATTTGACTGCAAACAAAAGTGTTTTAGGCGAAACTAAACCATACAATTTTCTTGACACCCGCAGCTATTGAGGAACAGCCCGATGAGTTCAGTCCTCCAGTCTTCAGAACAGGCTATTGATGCAACATCTATTTCCTATTCTCCCGCTTACTCAAAATCAGACCTGTTTCTGCGCAATCGCCTCAAAGTAGTAGAGGACTTGTGGGAATCGGTGCTGCGACAGGAGTGCGGGCAGGAATTGGTGGATTTGCTGCAACAAATGCGATCGGTCAATTCCGCCGAGGGACAGGCCACTCACTTTCGCGAGTCGAATGTCGTACAGCTAATTGAAAAGCTCGACCTTAACGCCGCCATCCGCGCCGCTCGGGCTTTTGCACTGTATTTCCAGTTAATCAACATAGTCGAACAGCACTACGAACAGCGAGACCAACAGTTAGCTTACACTAGCAGCAACGATGCTGGTGGGCGGATGTTTTCTAAGCTGCCAGGACAAGCAACGGATGCCCCCGATCGCCCGCGGCACAGGGAAGGCCCAGACCCCGCCCAAACGCCTCTGAGCAAGGCAGACAGCAGCGAGACGATCGCTCGAGATGCCGGCACTTTTCACCAACTTTTCCCGATGCTGCTGCGCTTGAACGTGCCCAGCCAGCAAATTCAGCGCTTGATCGATCAGTTAGACATCCGCTTGGTATTCACCGCTCACCCGACGGAAATTGTCCGCCACACGATCCGCACCAAGCAGCGGCGAATGGCGAAGATTCTCCAACAGCTAGACCAAGTTGACGAGAAATTTCAGGTGATCGGGGCCGACTCTCAAAGCCCCTACCCGGTGTCTTGCTGGGAAGCAGCGGCTCTCCAAGAGCAACTGATGGAAGAAATTCGCCTCTGGTGGCGCACTGACGAATTGCACCAGTTCAAGCCGACTGTGCTTGACGAGGTGGAGTACACTCTGCACTACTTTGAGGAAGTGCTGTTTGATGCTATTCCCGAACTCTACCACCGCTTAAAGCAAGCTCTGCACGCTTCTTACCCTTATCTGAAACCGCCGAGTTACAATTTTTGCAAGTTCGGTTCTTGGGTGGGTTCTGACAGGGACGGCAACCCTTCTGTGACTCCGAAAGTTACTTGGCAAACGGCTTGCTATCAGCGCCACTTGGTGCTAGAGAAGTACATCAGCGCGGTGAAACGGCTAAATGAACTGTTGAGTTTGTCGCTGCATTGGAGCGACGTGCTGCCGGAATTGCTCGAATCTCTCGATCGCGACAGATCTGAATTTCCCGAGGTTTACGAGCAATGGGCAATCCGCTACCGCCAAGAACCTTATCGGTTGAAGCTGGCCTACGTGCTGCAGCGGCTGGAAAATACGCGCGATCGCAATTGGCGGCTCTACAAAGGAGACGAGTTGCAGCGGGAACGCGAAGCTTTGTCGGAAAATCCCGGAATGACAGGCCTTTATCGATCGGGCGCTGAGTTTTTAGCCGAGCTGCAGCTCATCGAGCACAATTTAGTGGAAACAGGTTTGAGCTGTCGGGACTTGGAAAATCTGCTCTGCCAAGTAGAAATTTACGGGTTTAATTTGGCTTACCTAGATATCCGCCAAGAATCAACAGTACACTCCGACGCTTTGAGCGAAATTGCTGAATACTTGCAAATTTTGCCCAAGTCTTACAATCAAATGTCGGAAGGCGATCGAATTATTTGGCTGGCAACGGAACTGCAAACTCGCCGCCCTTTAATTCCAGCAGAATTACCCTTTTCTCCCAAAACTTGCGAGACGATCAATACCTTCCGAATATTGAGGCAAATGCACCAGGAGTTTGGTCCGGAAATTTGCCAAACATACGTGATCAGCATGAGTCACGATGTCAGCGATTTGCTGGCGGTTTTGTTGTTAGCAAAAGAAGCAGGACTTTACGACCCGGCGACTGGAATTAGCAGCTTTCAAGTAGTTCCTCTGTTTGAAACGGTGGAAGATTTGAAAAAAGCGCCTGCAGTAATGCAGCAGTTATTTGAATTACCGCTTTATATGGCTCTACTAACAGGAGGATACGCGCAGGAATTAGCGGAAAAAAGTGCAGAAAATATCCAAGGTTCAATTGAAACTCTCAAATTGCAAGAGGTGATGCTGGGCTATTCGGACAGCAATAAAGATTCGGGTTTCCTCAGCAGCAATTGGGAAATCCACAAAGCTCAAAAGGCTTTGCAAATGGTTGCGGAAAAATACAATGTAGAGTTGCGGATTTTTCACGGCCGAGGCGGTTCGGTAGGGCGCGGTGGCGGCCCTGCTTACAAGGCTATTTTGGCTCAGCCTGGAAAGAGTATTAGCGGGCGAATTAAGATTACTGAACAAGGCGAGGTTTTGGCTTCTAAATATTCTTTGCCGGAGTTGGCGCTTTACAATTTAGAAACGGTAGCGGCGGCGGTAATTCAAGCTAGTTTGCTGCACACTGGTTTCGATGGCATCGACCCTTGGAATGAGATTATGGAGGAGTTGTCGGTGAGATCGCGATCGCACTACCGCCATTTAATTTACGAACAGCCGGATTTAGTCGATTTCTTTCACCAAGTTACCCCGATTCAAGAAATCAGCCAGTTGCAGATTAGTTCTCGCCCGGCCCGGCGGGGTGGTAAAAAAGACATCAGCGGTTTGCGAGCAATTCCGTGGGTTTTTAGCTGGACTCAAAGCCGCTTTTTGCTGCCTTCTTGGTACGGTGTCGGCACAGCTTTGCAAGAGTTTTTGCTGGAGGAACCGGAAGAACACATGAAACTTTTACAGTATTTCTACTTGAAGTGGCCATTTTTTAGAATGGTAATTTCTAAGGTGGAAATGACTTTATCTAAGGTGGATTTGCAAATTGCAGAACACTACGTGCGGGAGTTAGCTTTGCCGGCTGAAAAGGAGCGTTTTAAGGCTTTATTCGATCAAATTGCTGCCGAATTTCACTTGATTCGCGATTTGGTTTTAACGATTACCGGACACCAACGTTTGTTGGATGGAGATCCGTCGCTGCAGCGTTCGGTGCAGTTGCGAAATGCGACGATTGTGCCTTTGGGTTTGTTGCAAGTTTCGCTGCTGAAACGCTTGCGGCAGCACGGTAGTGGCGGGGTTCCGGGGGTGATTCACTCGCGTTACAGCAAGGGTGAATTGTTGCGGGGAGCTCTGCTGACGATTAATGGCATTGCTGCAGGGATGCGGAATACCGGCTAGGGAAATAGTTTTGAGTTTTGAATTAGTGGTAAGGTGCGCTGCAGGCACCTTGCTACTGGTAGTTTCAGAATTGGCGCGATCGCCGATTGTAGTCACAGCCATAGAAAACTGTTCGCTATCCTAGCTGAGATTTTTTTATGTCTAAACGCAAACAGTCTGAAGGTTGTCGCCCGATACTGCGGCGCACTTTTTTATTTTTAACGGGCATAGCTTTGGCGCGGGTTGCGGCTGACTATTTTGCGATCGCCCAAAACCGAGATAGTTTCTTGACTCTCATGGGTCAACTGTGGCAAAAGTCACTCGCTTTTTTATCAAGTATACAATCAAATCAACCTCCTCAACATCTGCCCAGCCATCCCGTTGTAAAATCAGGGAAAACTCCTCAAACTCTGTCCAGAAATCCCATAGTAAAATCGCCGCAAACTCCTCAACGAAATGCCGCCAATTATCCTTTTGTGCAGTCTCAACCTCAAATTATCAGACGTTCCGCTAAGCAAGCAAAACCTGTACAAGTTAGCAGTCAAAATGTAGGTGGCACAAGTTTTTATCTCACAACTATTGACCTCGCCGATCCAGAAATTTACATCACAATTGGGTTAGCTAATAATGCAGATTTTGCAAATACTTCTAAAGTAACGCGGGGCGACGAACACTTTGAAAATATGGTGTCGCGTTACCGGGCTGCTGTTGTTGCTAACGGGACTTTTTTTGGTAAAGATGAGCAGAAATCTGTGCTGGGAAATATGGTGGCAGCGGGTAAGTTTCTTAAATACAGCCGATGGGAAAATTACGGCACGACTTTGGGAATTAAAGCGGGAAATCAATTGGAAATGGTGACGGCTAGAATCGAAGGTAAGCCGGATTGGAGTCAACATTGGTTTTCTCTGACTTGCGGACCGAGATTGGTGAAAGGAGGGAAAGTTTGGCTGTCTCCTTTATCAGAAGGTTTTAAAGATTCTCATGTTTTGGGTGTGGGTTCGAGAACGGCGATCGGCTTTCCGGCTTCGAGAGATAAGTTATTTTTGGTGACTTTTATTGATAGTTTGTCTTTGGAAGCAGAAGCTAAAATTATGCAGGCTATCGGCTGTTTGGAAGCGATGAATTTGGACGGGGGCGCTTCGGTGGGTTTGGCTCATCAGGGGCAGGTTTTATTGCCACCGGGCCGGAATTTGACGAATGTGCTGGTGGTTTACGATCGCGAAAATCGAGCGCCGGCTCAGTTAAAGGAGTCCTGGGAACGCTTTCAAACCCACATTCCGCAGATATTTAAGCAGAGAGAAAGGAAGATAGATTCGGCAACACAAAACCCCCAAACGATTGCTG
>NZ_JAUBQS010000092.1:0-16554 GCF_036701355.1 Microcoleus sp. Pol12B3 | reverse complement strand
TTACTACCGATCGCCTAGAATTGTTAAAACTGTTATCTGCCCAAATTGCTATTTCTATTGAGAATGCTCAACTTTACAAAAATTTACAGGAGTTTAATCAAAACTTAGAGCAATTAGTGAGCGATCGTACTCAACAATTATCGAACACCCTAGAGGCTTTAAAAGCCACCCAAACTCAGCTAGTCGAATCTGAAAAAATGGCATCTCTGGGAGGATTAGTTGCTGGTGTTGCTCATGAAATTAATACTCCCATCGGAGTGGGTGTCACTGTTGCTTCAGCTTTAGCAGAAAATACCACCGAATTTGCATCTATTTATAAAAGTGGCAAAATGAAGCGCTCGGATTTAGAAGAATTTGTCGATATTGCTACCCAAAGCAGTAAGGCACTTCTAATTAACCTAGATCGAGCGGCAGCCTTGATTCAAAGCTTTAAGCAAGTAGCAGTCGATCGCTCTAGCGAAGAACGGCGTACTTTCCAGATCAGACCTTATCTTGATGAAATTTTATTACAATTAAAACCCAAGTTGAAAAATAGCCAACATTCGCTTAAAATTAAGGGAGATAGCAAAATTGCTATCGATTCTTATCCAGGAGCCTTGTCCCAAGTTGTGACAAACTTGCTGATCAATTCTCTGATTCATGCCTACGAACCAGGGATTTCTGGGGAACTACTCTTTGCTTGGGAGCAAGAAGGTAATCGGCTAAGGTTTGAATACGCCGATCGAGGTAAAGGTATTCCCCCAGAAAACTTAAGTAAAATTTTTGAGCCATTCTTTACCACTAAGCGCGGTCAAGGTGGCAGTGGGTTAGGGTTACATATTGTTTACAATTTAGTCACTCAAAAACTCAAAGGTGAAATTGAATGTCTAAGTGAGTTGGGAAGAGGAACCAAGTTTATTATTAAATTACCCATGCAAATAGATTCACAAATGTAGAGTTCCAATTCCGATTTCCTGGCAAAGATAACTAAGTAAGTCCACCTCATTAAAAATAAAATAAGGATGACTGAAAAGGTTGCTGTGTAACTCTTCTCTCGTGTGCCTTTTTCTTAACAGGTTTTCTAACTTCAAATCTAAACATTAGTAAAAAATAAAGGTGTACAGCAATGAAAAGTGATTTTGACGATTTGTCAACTAAATCATCTGCAGAAACAGTATTCTTTGCCGAAGCAATCGACTCCAATGATGAAATTTTTTTTGCAGATGAAACTATAAAAGAAAAGCTGACTGAAAGTTGGAAAGTTTTAGTTGTAGATGATGAGGCTCAAGTTCACACAGCTACCGAAATTTCACTAAGGAAGTTTGTCTTTGAAAATAAATCTTTAACCTTCATTAATGCTTACTCCGCTCGGGAAGCTAAACAGCTAATCCAAGAAAATCCTGATGTTGCCATCATCTTACTTGATGTAATTATGGAAACAGATGATGCTGGCTTAAACTTTGTTAAATATGTCCGAGAAGTTTTAGGAAATCAGTTAGTGCGAATTATTTTACGCACGGGTCAACCCGGACAAGTACCTGAAAAAAACATTATTATCAATTACGATATTAATGACTATAAAACTAAAACTGAATTAACGACATCAAAGCTATACACTACGATGCTAACAGCTTTGAGAAGTTTTTCTCTAAGTCAGAATTTGCAGTCGGAAATAGAGCGTCGCAAACAAGTAGAGAAAGCACTCCGTATCAGTCAAGAAAAAGAATACCAAAAATCTATTGCCTTAGAACATTTTGTCAAAGAACTGCAAGAAACACAACTCCAGTTAGTTCAAAGTGAAAAAATGTCTAGTCTCGGTCAATTAGTTGCAGGTGTCGCTCATGAAATCAACAATCCGGTTAACTTTATTTACGGCAATCTCTCCCACGCCAACGACTATATTAAAGAACTCATTAATATGTTGAATCTTTACCAACGGTATTACCCGCAACCAGAAGCAGAAATTGTTCATGAAATAGAAGATGCAGAGTTACCATTTATCATAGATGATTTACCAAAATTGCTTTCTTCCATGCAGTTAGGGATCGAACGCATTCGCAATATTGTTCACTCTCTACGCAATTTTTCGCGGTTGGATGAAACTGAAATTAAATCAGTAGATATCCACGAAGGCATTAATAGCACTTTGCTGATCTTACAGCACAGACTAAAGGCTAAGTCTGATCGGCCTGCTATTAATGTGATAAAAGACTATGGTGCATTGCCGCTTGTGAACTGTTATGCCGGTCAGCTCAATCAGGTGTTTATGAACCTTTTAGCGAATGCTATAGATGCTTTAGAAGAGCGGGTAAGTAGAGAAGATGGTGCAGTTTTTAAACCCCAGATTTTGATTCGTACTGAAGTGGTACCCGGCAATTCGCATGACAACATTAGCTCAGCTTCCCACATCCTGGTAACAATTTCTGATAATGGTGTGGGCATGACAGAGAAAGTTCGTGCTAAACTTTTCACTCCCTTTTTTACTACTAAGCCCATAGGAAAAGGTACAGGCATGGGATTGTCCATCAGCAGAAAAATTCTGATAGAAAAACACTGCGGTCAATTAGAGTGTATTTCTACGCCTGAGCAGGGAACCCAGTTTATTATTGATCTGCCGACAATCTGTAAATCCACTAAGCTCGCCACCGTAGCGAATGCCTAGAAAACTTATCTGGCTGAATTGATCGTATATCGGTTTTCAGTTGCAGGAGAATAGGGTAATTGCTAATTCCTCATTAATCGGAATTCTGACAGAATTTTTTCCCGCATCAAGTCCCCCCCTTTTTCATGGGTGGGGACTTGATGCAATACGGTTGATTTAGTGCTAAAACTTTTGAACCACTTTGGGTTATTCTTAATCAATGGAAGTGCTATTTTATGTGACAGATTGCTGGAAAGTTGACCGAAGTTTTAGTGCTGATTCAAGTAAAATTATGAGCACAAATTACAGGAAAAGACTTGACGGAAAAAATACAATATGAAGACATTATTTTACTCAGTCAAACGAAAAAACTTTGGCTACTCTAAATCTGAACAAAGGCTCAGATACTCCGTTGGATCGATTATTAGTTCACCGTTCCCAAAGTTGCCGATATTCCAATTCCATATCAAAATCAAAGAAATTATTTTGGTTTTATGCGATCGTCGGCGTTGCTTAGTGATACCCTAATTCAGAAACGGCTTTTTGTATAGTAATTTAATCCAGCCGATCAACGCTCTTCGCTTTGCCGTAAATGCCGCCAGATTTCTTGATGACATACGTACCAAAAATACAGGGCTAAATTCACAAGAGCTAATAATTTAGTACCATCTTCTAACATCGCGTGTAGTCCTTGATTTTCATTGTGTAAAATATCCTCCAACCGCGAGATAGCAAACAAGATGAATGCTGCAACTAATGGCAGGTAAGGAGTGGTTTTGATGTATCGCAAAAACTTAACTAGGTAAAGGAAAACAGCACTACCATAACACAAATAAATTAATTTCTTAGATATTCCCAACCGAGACATAATCAAAGTCATCCGAAACCTGTCATCCAGGTAAAGGACTCCCAGGAGTAAAGCACTAAAAAATAAGAATATCGCCGCTCGACTCTGCGGCTCTTTTTGTCGCAACACTCCGAACGTAAATGCACAAATTGCGACTGAGAGGCACCCGGTAACTTCGGAAACTCCGGTTAGAATTCCGTCGTAAGGCAACCAGAAATTAAAAGGATCGCTAAATAGGCGTTCAAGTCCGCGTCCCTTGTTGTTGAATTTGGCATATACGCTCAGCCCGCCCAAAATCCCAATAGTCAGAATGTTAAAAAAAGCTAAAAGCGGTACACCAAAAAAGTGTTTCTTGAAAACTTTTAAAGAATTTGATAACTTGGGAAGTTTATCGAATAAAGGCAGATGCTTCATAAAAATGTCTCTAAGCAATAGAGTTCGTTAATTATTCACTGGTAGCCAAACCACAAAGGTAGTGCCACGATCCGTTGGATATAATAAATTAGTTTCTGTAAAGGGTAGCCATTCAGGATTGAGTGGGGAAAATACTTCTATTTCTCCTTGCATTTGGCGGACTAAATCGCGGGCGATCGCCAAACCCAATCCTGTGCCAGGAATTTCGGTCTGCGCTTTTTCTCCCCGGTAGTGCCGCTCAAATAAATGCTCTAAATCCTGGGGAGGAATGCCGGAACCTGTGTCGCTGACGGCAACTGCTATGGCAGGCAATTGGCTGTATCCTGCCCGATCGCCATCCGCTGCTTTATACCTTACTTTAATATAAATTTGGCGGCCGGCAGGGGTATATTTCAAAGCATTGTCAATTAAATTGCTCAAAACCTCGCGCAAAGCTCGATCGTTCGCTGAGACTGGCGGCAAATCAGCCGCAATGTCAGCTACCAATTTCAGATTCCTTTCAGATGCGATAGCCTCGGCGGAAGTTAACAGCGGTTTTAAGACTTCTGTAACAAAACAGGATTCCTCCAAATTGGCCACAGGTGACAGCGACAGAGGAGAATGCCGGATTGATTCGACATTGGAGATGGCTTTTTCTGAGCTCCCCGATCGCAGTTTTAGATGTGCTTCGCCGGTGTCAACAGTTCGATCGAACTGGCCGAGCAACTCTTGCAGCCGATCGCTCTCTCGGACAATGCTAAAAGCCACATTGCGGTTTTTGTCTTCCGGTACCAGCCGCCGCGCTAACAGCTTGCCAAAAGTTCGCAACGCTGTCAGCGGACTTTTGAACTGGTGCAGCAAATTGTGCATCGTGTCGTAAACCTGAGCCTGGATTTGCCGACTCGTACCCAATTCCTGCTGCATCCACTGCGATCGCTGGTCTAAAATGCAGGCTAGGGCTAAGGTGCGAGCAATTTGTTGTATTTGAGCCTCTTCTCGCTCGTTCCAAGGCCTGTCTTGCCGACCGCTGACTAGAAGTCCCATTACAGCTCCCTCGTGTATCAGAGGCGTCACTATTTGCATCCGCTGCTGCCACAAATTCTCCGGGCCTTGGCACTGATGGGAACTGCGCTCATTACCCGGAAGCGGTTCGGGTGCGATCGCCCCTACCGTTGATTCTTCCACTGGCAGAACAGGCGGCGCCAGCAGGCGCGGTACTGGTTTTACTGTCGAGCTTTCGGAAGATTGCAACCTCAACCCCTGATTTTCTTCCGATTCGGCTGAGGTTTCTGGGTAAACCGCGATCGGCACCAACTTTGCTTCGCTGCCTTCTACCAACTCTTTTGTCAGGTATACCGCGCTGAATTTCGCTCCCAAACTAACGGCGATGGCCACCTGCGAGCGGCAAAGTTTGACAAATTCTGAACTGGCTGGCATTAACATGAGCGCCACATTAAGATATCTAACGGAATTCTAAGTAAATTACAAATTATCGGCCACCGATTACTGATGAGAGACTTCTAGATTTCAGGTTTCTTCCCTTTGATAGAAGGCAGCTATGTTGAAGGCATCGGGCTTTCATGAACCCCTATTGCCCCGCCTCGCCGTCGGCGCAGCTTTCACCGATCCCCAAGCTTGGCTTGTGCCGGAACTTGCGGCCAACAATAGCACAACCGCTACACTTTTGTCGATCGGCACGAATGTTAAGATTATGTCGATATATTAAAAACAGTTGAATTTTTGAGCTAGAACGGATATACTGGCCTCGGATTTGGTAGCTATCATTACAACCTGTCTGCTCATACTGTCTGCTCACAGAGGAGGTAAAGAAATTGGCCAGGAGACGCAAACGCAAGAGTCGCCGCCGACAAGAAGGACGCAGAATTTTAGAGTGTGTGCCTCAATATAGCATCGAGAGCGGCGAAGATAAACCCGTAACAGCGGCTCGCAAGTTCATCCATGCAGAAGGCATTGCTCCCCCAGCTTTGCTGTTAGTCAAGCGTAACGAGCATACCACTGACAGATACTTCTGGGCTGAAAAAGGTTTATTTGGAGCCCAATACGTAGAAGAGAACCATTTCTTGTTTCCCAGCTTAAAGGTGATGTTGGAAGCTACCACAGAAAAAATTCCTGTGGTGTCAGCGGCCCGCGCATAGCTCAAAATGTTTAGCTCAAAACATTGACAGCAATGTTTTTCTAAGTCTTTTAACAAAAGCGCGACAGTTCTCATTGTCTGGAGAGTGCCAACTGAAATTTCTGCGAAAAGTCCTTAGGAATTAGGGTATAAGGAGCCATCGCAACAGGCGTGATCGCAGCCCAAGGGCGATCGCCACAATTGGCACTTTCACGATAATGGTTTTTTTTTGACTGTTTTGTCGATCGGACAAGTGGATCAAAAAAACAGCCAACGAGAGAGCCGCTTTTTAATCATTGGTTTGTCAGCTCGAAGTCTAACTACGGCATCTAGCATATCAAAAAACGCTCCGCGTCAAACTTTTAATCGAGCGGTTTTAAATCTAAAGCTTTTTGCATGGCTGCTAGTTCATCGCGGTGAGCTCGGACAGTAACAAAGCTCTTGGTTTGGCTTCCCGACTCAGCAACTGATTCGAGTTTGAGCGAGACTTGCTCAGAGCGTCCAGCTTTTTTCCAGTAAAATACCCCCGCCAGCGGGGACAACAGTACCAAAGCTAGGAAAATTTGACCCTGCTGGGGAACTAGCATTCCCAAAACCAGTCCCAAGCACAGAGCGCCACCTGCACTCAGCAGAGTTAGAAAAATAGCTAGAAACCAACTCGGCCGCACAAAACCCTCAAACGTGACTTTATAGTTGGGGGCATCGACGGCTGCAACTCGATAAGCTCTATCGGCAAAATACTGTTGTAAGTCGGCTAACAGTGACTCTTGGGCGCTCTCGGAAGCCAGCTTGACTTGTTCGATTCGCTCTTTGACTGAAGCCTTGATGAAGAAAAACAAGCCAACAGCCAGCAGTAGCGTTAGCAAAAATGTTGAAGGAAGAACAGCAGTATCCATCGGTAGAAGTTTGTGTAATTGAAATTCTCTACTATTACTTTACAGAACTTGACATACGAAAGCGATCGAGGACTTACGCAGACACTTTGTTATCAAAATTCGCAGAAAGCTTTGTAGCAAAGTGTTTTGCTCTCCATCACCCAATTCCCATATCTCCCCATCGTCGCTAATTCTCAAGTGACAATGCGTAAGTCCTGACGTAGTGTAGCTGCTTTAATCGCTGTGCGGCGGGCGATCGAGCAAAGCGAAGGCAAGGAAGGCAAATCGCTTTGCAAGTAGCGCCAGCATCTCCAGGGTTTAGGCATCCGATTCCAACTCGGCTAACCTGTGTGACCAGTTTCTAAGGCGCGGGGCCGACGCCCTGACGCGCCGTTTCCCTGACCTATATACTCGTGCCAGAGACGAGCGAGGTCTTGAGCTTGGTGCCGCCACTCAGGGAGGATTTGATACATCCGGCGGGGGCGGCCGCGTCCTTCTACTTTTTTCCAGTAACCCGTGATTACGGCTTCATCTTCTAGGAATTTCAGAGCGCTGTAGAGAACGGTATCCGAAAGTCGGTAGATGGGGAATTCCCTCTCTAGTTGGCCAATCAGTTCTGTACCGTAGGAATCTCCGCGCAATAACACGGAGAGAATGTAGCACACAGCTAATTCCTTGTTTAGATAAACAGGAGGGGGGTCTTGAAAAAATTGATAGATATGTTCAAACTTCATCTGTCTTGTCCGCTGGAAACTCTCGTGATACCGTCAGGTTAACGGGAGAGGAAAGCGGGGCGGGGGATGCCGCTTCCTAATGATTAAGTGGGACATTGGGGAAACAGAGGTGCAGTATTTCCCCAGTGAATGTTGATGGCCCCAAAGGCTTGTCCTGCACTTCGGTAATGTTTGCCTGCCCCTTGGTTGAGGAGGACTGCCGTAACTAGCGCAATTTTTTCCTCTTCCAATCTATCGCAGCGACTATTGTCAAGTGTGCGATCGCCTGCAAGAGTTGGCAGTTACTTTGGGAGTTAGTGTTTTAACTGAATTTGCAGTTAATGTTTGCGCTCAAGCGCAGGCTTTAAACCGAACTCAGGCCTAACATGGCGCGCAGTGTAAAAGTTAGAAAGACAAAAGTCGCTACAATCGAACTAATCAGGGCGATCGCAGTTGCCGGTCGATCGAGCAGGGGTTTGAGTCGCTCGAACAGGAAAAAGAAAATTCCCAGACATATCGTGATGAAAAAGCGCGGGTAGCGAGAGACGTTATTAATAAAATCTTGCATGAGCTTGGTGGGGTAAAGTGTCACAGCACGATCTTTGACTGGTAACACTTGTGAGCGAGTTAGACAATTTTGGCACAGCCGGAGCTAAATCTGCCAATCGGGCGATCGGGCATTTTTGCCGTTGAGGCTGACATATATAATTCTAACGAAAACTTTTCGCCGATCGATGGGGCGATGTCTGTTTAATGCCGGAATGCTAAGTTCGGTGACAACTTCTGAAGTATTTCTATTGAGTTCTAGTTGTGATAAATATTATAGTGCCGTTATTTCTAGATAAATGTCTGCTTCCGCACCTTTTCAAGTCTTGCCGCGTCCCTTTCTGCAATGGCCTGGAGGCAAAACTAGGTTGAAGATATTAAAAACCCAGAGAATCACACTATGCGAATTTTAGTCTTGGATTTGCTTCAAAATCCAAGAAACCCAGCCTTGGACTGTAAAGTAACGCCTTTTTATAGTTGTATCATTAATATCTGGACGATTTTCTGAGATTATTTTACAGATTGTATCTTCTGGCGGAATTTCTCCCTGTTTAAGGGTTAATTCAAATACTAAATAAAAAACTTTTTTTTCTAAAATTTTATTAATCAAATCTAGATATTTTAATTTAGGTCTTTTATGTAAAATTGACCTTCCTTCACTTGTCAAGCGAAAAATTGGTTTTTTTATTATAGAACTTTTATATTTTTCTATCAGTCCAATATACACACCAGCATTAGTATAATAGCCAGTTTGCCTGCGGTTAAATTGATAATTGTCAGTAATATCATCTGTGGTTAAATCTCTTTCTAATAACAATGATAATAAATCTACTATCCTATCAAATTTATCAGCTTGTGGCAATGTAACCTTTGGCTCTTCAATTACTTTAATATTATTGAATACCCGCTCGACATCACTCCGTTGTATTTCTTCGGGAGCGATCGTATAATTTTTTTGTGTTATCAGTTGGAGAGAGTTATAATCTTTATCATTGCTAAATTCATAAATAAAAAAGCTAAAAATGTCGTTAGAGTATGTCATCAATACGGGAATCACTTTTTTAGCAATTTTTTTTGACCACAATCTGTAGGGATAGTAAAGTTGTCTAATCAAAAAATCGTCGATGGCATAGTTTTTAGCTTCGATCAGGACAAAATAGTTGTTACTTTCAAATCCCGCATCTATCTCACACTGAGAATTTTTAACCTTGATTGAATAGGGTTTATTAGCGATGGAATTTATAATATTAAAATCAAAGGCCTCTGTAGACATTCTCCCAGAAACAGTATAAGCTGTTTGTTCGCCGAATAAATCATCTATAATACCGATATTAAATGCACAGTGCAATGCGGAACTTTCAGAAGATAAATTTGTGTAATCTATACTCTCTATGCCGGGAGGAAACTCAAAAGGAATCACTTCAATTTCACTATCATATTTAACTTTCAAGTGTGTATCAAAGTTACCTATAACATATTTTGAGCGAGAAATTGGCAAGATGGATAGATGATTTGCTCGAAATATATGTGGCAAATTAACAAAGTGATCGAACTTTGCCATCAGCCTGCTTTCTCTTTGCTTATTGATTTGAGCCGCTTCTATTTCAAAACAACCATTTCGAGCGACTTCTTCTAAGATTTTATGCGTTTCAAATAGTGTTTCCCAAGCTCTATCGTTGGCAGTTTTCTTAGTTTTACTCATATTTATTGAGCCGGAATTTCATAATTTAAAACTAATACTTCATCAACCATACCTCTTTTCAAGGCATTTGAGTTGATACTTCTCGTTGCCCTAACTTTTATGATTGTATACTGATCATCCTTGTACAAATCCAGAATAAAATCCGTACAAGAATTACTCAGCATTACCTTGCAACCTCTTTTATGTAAAGCGTCAAACTCTTCTTTTAGTCGTTCTTGTTCGTCTCTATTAAAGCCATTCACATCATATCCAGTAAAAGAAGCTGTTTCCGAAACTGGATCGTAAGGAGGATCTAAATAAACAAAATCTCCTTTCTTGGCGCTTTGAATAGCTTTTGCAAAATCCTGATTTAACAGTTCTATAGTGTGCTTCTTCAAGTATTTATTCACAGCTCTTAAAACAGCGTTATCTAAAATATTTGGGTTTTTATACCTACCAAACGGAACATTAAACTGACCTTGGGAATTAACCCTAAACAAGCCATTATAGCAGGTTTTATTTAGATAAATGATTCGTGCTGCTTTTTCCACTTCCGACAAATTTTGATATTCTTTCGTTGAACGATCTAAGTCTCTCATGCCATAATAAGACCTTTCGCTATTGGTATATTTATCCTTGCTTAATTCCTCGATCAGCTCATCTAATGAGTCTCTAATTACTTTATAGCAGTTAATCAGTTCTGTGTTGCTATCATTGATAACAGCTTTTGGGGGCTGTAACTCAAACAAGAGTGCGCCTCCACCTATGAAAGGTTCATAGTATGTATGTTTGCTTATCGGCTTGGGAACATACTTAACAATTTCTGGCAATAACTGCCTTTTACCTCCTGCCCACTTTAAGAAGGGTCTTACTAACGGATTAATTTTCCCTCTTACTAACGTATCGCTTTTCACTCAGATGCCTCTAACGCTGAACAATTTATTGTAAGTTGAATTTTAGTTCAAGTCAAGAGGCAATGGTGATATCGATTCAAGGTGTAAGTCGCAGTTAAATATAGCGACAAAAGCACCTTGACATAAATCTATTCATCTGATATGTCTGGGAAAACAATCTGAATTAAGCCGATCGCACTTGAATCACCCCTCGGTCGAAAACCCGTTTGTCAGTACCGATAGAACTGACAAACATCCGGTCTTCATAGACATCAAACGTCGCAAAACTCAGGCGGCTAGCAGAATACTCCGTCCACTCAGAACGATTCACCGGACGAGTGCCCGCGCCGGCCCCGCAAATTAAATAAGTCGTACCGTTAATCGAGCGAGTGCGTTCGTAACTGTGTTCGTGTCCGTTGATATAAAGCTGCACGCCGTACTTTTGAAACAAAGGCGTGAAAGTCTTAATAAAAGATTGATTCGATCCGTAGACGCCAGAGGAATAAATCGGGTGGTGGCCAAACACAATTTTCCAAGGTGCCGTGCTTTGACTCAACTCTTTTTCCAGCCAAGCAAGCTGATTTTCCCAGTCAGCATTGTGATTGGTATCTAAAGCAAAAAACTGTACCGGATCGCGCCGAAAAGTATAGTAGCGACCTTGCATATTAAAACCCGCATATTTAACTTGCTGGTCGCCGTTACCAGTGCGGATGTCGTGATTTCCCAGACAAGCATAAAATTTTACATTTTGCTGCAATAACGGCTGATAAGGCTTCTCGAAAACTGCATTAATTTTTTCAAATTCGCCGTTATTGTAGATATTGTCGCCGGCGAGAACAGTAACATTAAAAGGGTTTTCCCGGTGATATTGCGCCATCGCCTCAGCCACAGCATACTGACCTTCAGCGCCGGTACCGGTGTCGGCCACCGAAATAAAGCGTAAAATAGGCGGTGAGGCCGGCAAAGGAACGATCGTCCTTTCTGCCTCAACGTTAGAAGCCACAGCAGCATCGGTGTCTGTATCCCAGGCAGTCCGAAGCTGAAACATTTTCCAGACTCCGGCAAAACCTAAGCTGCTGAGACTGCCTGAAATTAGAAAGTGACGGCGTTTGATGCTCATTTTGATTCAGTTACAACTAAGTTAAATGATAAATTAAGGTTGAGATGGCTCAACTAAAATTTATCTCGTTTAGATATATTTGCAACGCCCCAAGGCAGAGAAAATGTCAGAAGAACAACTAAACCAGTCAACTCCAGAACCCTCTCAATCTCCGACACCGCAGGTTGATTCGGCTGCAAAGTCTGCCCCCACTGGCAGCAAAACTCAAAATGCCAGCAGCGCGGTTCCCAAAAATCAGAGAATCAAAGCTTTGATTGCCTCGATAGGGAATTTGGGAAAAAAAGGGAAAAAATTAGCAGCAGAACCGCCGTTGGAGGCCCAAAAGCCGATCGCCCCCACCGCTTCTGACTCAGCAACAGTAACTCCTCCCACTGTTGCTGCGGAAGTTAACAGCGTGCCTCCAAAAGTTGCTGTAAAAGTTGATAAAAAGCCTGTATCCCAACGCACGGAAGGGAGTTTTATAGAGAAAGTCGTTGTACTTTGGCAAAGTATTGTGCGGCTAGTGCGATCGCTACTGCCACCATCTGCCAATGAGAAGCTGTCCGATCCAATTTTAAACGCCGCATTAGCCGCAATTCTAATCGTTGCAGTGGGTTTAACTTTCAACAGTTTCTCGGCAAAACCGCCGGACAAAGTAGCAAAAGTTCCTCTCCCAGCAGCGCAGCAGTCGCCGCCAACCTTTGGCGATTTTGTGGAGCCGGGAACGCCGAAATCGCCAGAGGCGATCGCACCATCTGAGCCAATCTCTGCTAAATTCAAAAGCAAGTTGCCCGATTTAGTGGCTCCAGAAAAACCGCAACCAGTAGAAGTTATCCCACCGCCGCCGCTGACGCCGGAACAGTCTCTGATTGCTGCGATTCAAAATCAAATTACTGACATTAAGAATCGACTGGGCGGCGGTTTAGTTGAGTCTGTTCAAGCTAATTTTTCCAGCAGCATTTTGACAGTAAAAGTCGCTGAAGATTGGTACAAACTCAGCGAAGTTGAGCAAAATCAACTAGCAACGAAGATGTGGAAGGAGGCTAACTCACTCGATTTCAGCAAGTTAGAAATTGCGAATATGGAAGGTAAGTTAATAGCTAGAAGTCCGGTTGTTGGTTCGGAAATGATTATTTTAGACAGAGGAATTAATTAGAATTTAAATAGTCTGTATCTGTACACCATTTTACCAGCCTTAAAGTCCAGGACGCAAAACCTAATTATGTAGGGTGCGCAGTGCGCACCTTTGTTGATTTTTTTGAGAAATATCGAGTTTTTCCCAACTCCTACAGAATGCACCATTAAATTAATTAACTTTGAGGAAAATTGAAAAATGACAATTTTAACTCAAGTCGAACAAGTAGAAATTGAATATCCCAGCAGCGACGGAGAGCCGATGGCTGAAAGCGACATCACGCGCGATTACATGACTTACAGCGTTGAAGCTGTAAACCTTTACTTTCAAGAGCGTTCTGATGTTTACGTGTCAGCCAATTCTTTCATTTATTATGAACAAGGGAACAACCAGACAGTTGTTGCTCCGGATATTTATGTGGTGTTTGGAGTAGCCAAACGCAAAAGGGATAATTATAAAGTTTGGGAAGAAGAGGAATTATTCCCGATTTTGTGTTAGAAATTACTTCCGAAACAACTCAGACGAAAGACCAAGAAACTAAACAGGAAATTTATCGGGCTTTGGGAGTTAGGGAATATTTTCAGTACGATCCGTCGGGAGATTACCTAAATCCGATTGTACAGGGAGTACGTTTAATAAACAATCAGTATGAGCCGATTGTAGCCAACAATATAGCTTTCGATACGCTGTGGTTGTTCAGTGAAGTGCTGGGACTGGAATTGCATCTAATTTCAGGAGAATTGAGGTTTAGAGTTCCTGAAACGGGTGAGTTTTTGAAGACTCACAAGGAAGAAAACCAGGGACGACTGGCGGCGGAGTTAACATTGCGCCAGCTCGTAACTCAAGTCTTGAATTCTGGAATGAGTCGGGAACAGGTGGCGCAAATGATGAATTTATCGACCGTCGAAGTGCAACGATTGGTAGGGGAAAACTTTTGATCGATCGCACTTTTCCAAGATATATTGGAAAAGTGCGATCGAAGTATGGCACAAAATGTAAACAGTCAACAGTCAACAGTTAACAATTAACGAAGGACTAGATAGGCTTATTAGTAGGTTTAAAACCCTGCTTTTGAAAATAGGTTCTAAATACGTCTAGAGCAATTGGTGCCGCCGAGACTGCACCAAATCCCCCCCCTTCAACGATAACTGCGATCGCAACTTCAGGTTTGTCAGCAGGAGCAAAACCCACATACATAGAATTGTCAGGATGACCGGGCATTTCCACAGTCCCAGTCTTACCAGCACTTAAAGGAATAGTACCGTCATTCATGCCGCGGCCTGTACCTTTTTTTACCACGTCCATCAATCCTTGTTTAATGACGTTTAAAGTTGCAGGCTTAATACCTGTTGGAATTTTTTGAGTTATAGGAGTATTGGTTTGAGAAGCCAACAAATGGGGCTGCACTCGCCAACCGCCATTGGCAATAGTTGACACCATCACAGCCAATTCTAGGGGAGTACAAAGTACCAAACCCTGACCGATCGCCATTGTTACTGTATCGCCAACGTACCAATCTTCACCATACATTTTCTGTTTCTCTGCTGGGATCGGAACTTGACCGTGATTGGCGCCGTCTATCCCCAAAAGATCTAAATTAATAGTACCGCCAATGCCCATTTTTTTAGCCCATTTCGCCATTTCTTCCGGCCCTGCAGTCATACCTACTTGATAGAAAAACGTATTGCTGCTGTAGGCTAGAGCATCGCGGAAACCGATAACACCGTAACCGGCACCGTGTTCGTTAAAGGAAATTCCGCCGATGTTAATTGAAGCAGAACTTACCAAAGTCGAGTCAGGAGAGAACTTGCCCGACTCCATCCCGGCTACAGAAGTTACAATCTTAAAAGTGCTGCCGACTGGATAGCCTTGAACTGCCCGATTTAAAAATGGTTTGTCTGGCCCTTGCAGCCGATCCCATTCTTTTTGAGTCACCTTGCGGGTGAAAATATTGGGGTCAAATGTCGGCCAACTAGCCATTGTTAAAAGAGCTCCGGTTTTCACGTCGATCGCCACAACTGCACCCAGGCGATCGCCCAAAGCTTTTTCCGCAGTTTTCTGCATATCTAAATCTAAAGTTAGCTGCACCGGTTTGCCGGGAATAGGCTCTTTTACACCTAAATCTTGGATTTCCTCACCCTTAGCATTCACCTCGATTAAACGGTTGCCCCAAACGCCCTCTAAAGTTGAATTGGCTAATTTTTCAACTCCCATTTGACCGACGATCATTCCCATCGGGTATGCAGGATTAGCTTTTAATTGATCTAAACTAGCTTCGCCGACGTATCCCAAAAGGTGAGCTGCTAATTGCTGGTTGGGATTGTCTCGGCTCGATTCTACGCGAATTTCAACTCCCCGCAAAGTATTAGCTTGTTCTCCCAATGCCACGAAAGTACCGACATCGATATCCTTACTAATTCGCACTGGCAGGGCCGATCTGTAGCCAACTGCATCAATTTTTTTGACAATTTCGGCTGCTGGAAGTTTGACGATCGGGCCCAGTGTAGCGGCGATCTCTTGCCACTCCTTGGCCGATCGCTCTTTTGGCCACACATATACCGATCGAGATACGCGGTTGGCCGCAAAAATTTTGCCGTTGCGGTCTAAAATTTGACCGCGATTGGCTGGGACTGAAACAGGGCGAATGCGGTTATTTTCCGCCCGCTGTCGGTTGTAGGCTCCCTGTACCAGTTGCAGTTCGGCTAGACGAAATATTGGTAGCGTCACCAAGGTAGTGACGAACAGCATAAAAATCATAACTTGGAGCGAGCGGCTGCGTTGCCGTGCAGGATTGTCCAAGCCATTTTTGTCGAATCGGATTTTAGAGTTAAAAGAAAAATCGCCAGCCATATTAATTAATCTGCTCTTTTTATTCAACTAACAGGTTGAGACGGTTCCCATCCGGATGATTTGGCAGAGGCTACAGGGATTATAACTTCTAACTCTTTAGTAACAGACATAAATTCTATCGATTGGCAGATGAATCAGCCGGATTTGTTGATTAAGTTAGACCTTAAATATCAGGTTTTTCTGACAATTTAACTGTTAAGGAGGTAGGGGCGCTGTGGAACCGATCGATTTTTTGATTGCTTGGCTCGTGACGGGCAGCAGCTTGTTGCTAATTTCTCAACTGCCGATCGGCGTAGAAATTGACAGCACACCGAAAGCAGTAATTTCCGCTGCGGTTTTGGGAATGTTGAATGTTTTAATTTTGCCAGTTCTCAAAGCAGTTTTTTTCGTGCCGAACCTACTGACGCTGGGATTGCTTTCCGGCGTGTTTGCTTTTGTAATGAACGTGATTGTTTTTGCCTCGGCTGCGAAGTTAGTTGAAGGATTTAGTTTGCGGATGGGCCTTTGGAGCGCGGTACTGGGGGCGATCGCCTTGGCTGTAGTTAGCAGCTTTATCAATGGCGCACTAATTTAGCAACTTCCCCTGATCAAGGGCGATTTCTATCGCCCGATATTTCCCATCCTTAGCTGGCGCGTTTCCTGTGCCTACAAGCGATTGAAATCACCGAATATTTCTTCTCCCTTCTTCCTTCAACCCACATTCCGCAGATGTGGGTGGAATTTTTTTATCAGTTGTGAAAAGTTGGAACCCCAAAGTTTTTCCGTTTA